>DASZWE010000605.1:0-27371 GCA_035546735.1 Puia sp. | reverse complement strand
TTTATGGGCTCCATTCTGTCAGGCAGCTTGCCACCCGCAAAATTCCCTATCACCAGTCCCAGACCCGCAAGGATCATGATATAGCTGACAGTATTGGCGGAGAAATGCGATACATCCGTCATCAATGGGGCGATATAGCTGATCCAGGCGAACAATCCCCCGGTGCCGATGGCCGTAATAAGAATGATCAGCCAGGGTTCCACGCGTTGGAATACCCTTAGCTCGCTCCGGAGGCTGCCGCTCCGGGCAACAGGCATCGCCGGCATCCATAGCTGGAGGAACAGCAGCGTGACGAGTCCTGTCAGCGTGACGATACAAAAGGTCCATCGCCAGGAATAATGATGCCCTACATAAGTACCCAATGGCACGACAAGCAGGTTGGCAAGGGTCAGCCCGGCAAACATCATGGAAATAGCACGCGCCTCCTTCCCCTTATCAGCCAGTCGGCTGGCAACCACCGATCCGACCCCGAAAAAGGCGCCATGCGGCAGCCCCGCCAGCAGTCGCAGCACCAGGAGTGTACCATTCCCCGGAGCCATAGCCGACAATCCATTAAAGAGCGTAAAGATCCCCATCAAGGCCAGCAGGATCTTCTTCGGCCCGAAGTTGCCGCTGATAGCAACAAGCAGAGGAGCGCCGATGACCACCCCGGCGGCATATGCCGAAATAAGGTGCCCCGCTGCAGGAATGCTGATCTGGAAATCTTTGGCGATGTCGGGGAGAAGACCCATCATGACAAACTCCGTGGTGCCTATGCCGAGACCGCCTAATGCGAGAGGAACTAAATACTTTTTCACTTTTACTGATCTACATACGGCTTTTTCACAATCTCCTGTGCAAATGTACAAATTGACAGTCTGGCGCTGAAAAAAATTCACTTTTTCCGGACTGGCATACCTCTTGATGCCAATAGTCCATATAGTTTCATGAATTTGCTTTTATTAAATCAAAATCATAAAATTATGGCACAACACACCAGCATTACCCCTCTCCACGACAGGGTCATCGTCAGGCCGGCAAAGGCAGAAGAAAAAACCGCCGGCGGAATTATCATCCCCGATACAGCGAAAGAAAAACCCCAACGCGGCATCGTCATAGCTGCCGGACCCGGTAAAAAAGACGAACCCATTACCGTAAAAAAAGGCGATACCGTCCTTTATGGAAAATACAGCGGTTCCGAGCTCACGCTCGATGGCGAGAACGTACTCGTCATGCGCGAATCCGACATCCTCGCCGTGCTGTAATGCTTTTTCACCGATCACCAAACCAATCTGAAAACCAAAAATCAGGATCTTTATGGCAAAGCAACTTTTCTTTGATACGGAAGCTCGTAACAGAGTGAAAAAAGGCGTGGATATCCTTGCCAACGCCGTTAAGGTTACCCTGGGACCACAGGGTCGCAATGTAGTGCTCGAAAAGAAATTCGGCGCATCAGCCATCTCCAAAGATGGAGTCAGTGTGGCGAAAGAGATTGAGCTGGAAGACCCTATCGAGAACATAGGCGCCCAGATGGTAAAAGAAGTCGCCTCAAAAACGGCCGATATAGCCGGAGACGGAACAACCACTGCCACCGTACTGGCCCAGGCCATCGTCAGCGAAGGACTGAAGAATGTAGCTGCCGGCGCAAACCCCATGGACCTCAAACGTGGCATCGACAACGCCGCATCTGCAGTAGTCGCACACCTGCGCACCCAGTCGAAGACCATCGGCAATGACAGTGATAAGATCCGCCAGGTTGCCACCATATCCGCCAACAATGATGACAACATCGGAAAATTGATCGCAGAAGCCTTTGGAAAAGTAGGCAAAGAAGGAGTTATAACAGTGGAAGAAGCCAAAGGCACCGATACCACGGTGGAAGTAGTGGAAGGCATGCAGTTCGATAGAGGGTATATCTCTCCCTATTTCGTGACCAATCCCGAAAAAATGCAGGCTGAGCTGGAAGACCCCTATATCCTCATCTGCGACAAAAAGATCTCCGTGATGAAAGACATGCTGCCGCTCCTGGAAAAAACAGCACAGAGCGGGCGGCCCCTGCTCATCATTGCCGAAGACCTGGACGGCGAGGCCCTGGCTACCCTGGTAGTCAACAAGCTCCGCGGCACGTTGAAAGTAGCCGCCGTCAAGGCGCCCGGATTTGGCGACAGGAGAAAAGAAATGCTCCAGGACATCGCCGTTCTCACAGGCGGCATACTCCTCAGCGAAGAGCAGGGCTATAAACTGGAAAACGCCGACCTCAACCTGCTCGGCAGAGCCGATGCAGTCACCATCGACAAGGAGAACACGACTATCGTTGGCGGCAAAGGCAAAAAAGAAGATATCACCGCCCGCACAAACCAGATCAAAGCCCAGATCGGCACGACCACTTCCGACTACGACAAAGAGAAATTACAGGAACGCCTGGCCAAACTCAGCGGCGGTGTAGCCGTCCTGTATATCGGTGCGCCGACAGAGGTGGAAATGAAAGAGAAAAAAGACCGCGTGGACGACGCGCTGCACGCCACCCGCGCTGCCATTGAGGAAGGTATCATACCCGGCGGCGGCGTAGCCTATATCCGCGCCATTGCCTCGCTCGACAGCCTGAAAGGAGCCAATACGGACGAGGATACAGGAATTGCCATTGTTAAGCGCGCCATCGAAGAGCCGCTCCGCCAAATCGTGGGCAATGGCGGACTCGAAGGCAGCGTTGTCGTGCAAAAGGTAAAAGAAGCCAAAGATGATTATGGCTACAACGCACGTACAGGTCAATACGAAAATCTCATCCGGGCCGGCGTCATCGATCCCACAAAGGTTTCCAGGGTCGCACTCGAGAACGCAGCTTCCATCGCCGGAATGCTGTTGACTACAGAATGCGTCATTGCGGACAAGCCGAAAAAAGAATCTTCTGTCCCTGCACCCGCACCCGGCATGGGAATGGATTATTAAGCACCGCTCACCCGTACCCCTACCCCTACCCCAAAAGCATCGTGTAGAACGATGCTTTTCTTATTCCAGCTCTTCCAGGTTCCTCGCCTTGAATATTTCCTTGGTAAGGATGCGGCAATTCATTGCCAGCTGCTCGAGCTTGCAATTGATCACCTTCATATTGACGGGCAGGCCGTCCACTGTCTCCACCAGGTCCATATGAAGAATATCCGACTCCCGGACAGACTCATTACCCTCCAGCCGGGAGAAAAGCTGGTAGGCAAAGTCCCGGTCATGGCCGATAAAGAACTTTCCGAAAGCCTCGAATGTCTCACCCTTCTTCATATTCAGCACAACATAAAAGGCGCTCTTCATATCACTCCTTTTTAAAAATAAAAAAAGGCAGGACGATAGTATCCCGCCTTTCATAGTTCTCTAAAAATTATTGTACCTGTATGGTACGCGACAGCTGTTGAGCATGCTCCTTCTTCGGCAGGCTGACATACAGGATGCCGTCCTGGTAGCGGGCAGAAGCCGCCTGGGCATTCACCGTGTCGTCCAGCGTAAAGCTCCGGCTGAAGGAACGTACACCGTACTCCTTGCGCAGCCATCCATTTTTCTTGTTCTCTTCGGCCTTTTCTTCTTTCCGGTCGAACGACACGGTTAAAAGATCGCCCGCGACATTCAGCTGAAAATCTTCCTTCTGCAGTCCCGGAGCAATAACTTCCATTTCATAGGTCTTATCCGTCTCACGGACGTTCACAGGCAACTGACTACGGTTCTGAAGGCCATCGAAGCCCCAGAATGCATCGTCGAATACCCGGCTAAGATTATTATGGAAGATCTGGTCTACAACACTTCCAAAAGTTGCCGGTTGGCGATTGTCTTTTTTGATGATGTTTGTCATAATAACCTCCTTTTATTTGGTTCTGCAAAAATCACCGCAAGGCCAATGCCAGATGCCATGACAATGAAATCCTGTCATTTTTAAATGACTTTTTGTTCGGAATACTGAAAAAATTTCGGCCCTATTGCATCGTCAGCGCATACACCGCAAAACTCGCCAGCCAGTGCTCGCCCATATAATCCCCGCTGGCTACATTCGGCAGCGCCTCCGCCAAATGCTGGTTAGCCACGGCATACAGACGGGCCCTGTTGGCGGGAAAATGCCGGGCAATACCATAAAGATCCCAGGCCCTGCTCAGATTGAGACCATCCAGATGCACCAGCTTCCCATCCGTCCTGTCCTGCACCTTTCCGGGCGTCAGACTGAAGCCGGGACTTGCCAGCGACGGCATGAACTTTCGCACCCAGCTTTGATAGTCCGCTGCCGGCAGGATCCGCCACATCAGATCCGCCTCCTCCAATCCGGGACTTAAAAAATCATTGCCTCCGGGCTCCCACCCGATAGGATAATTCACATCATGCCCATAAAATCGTAGGGCGGTCTGCAGGATCGTATGCTTCAACGCCTCGTCCTTTTCCAGCACGGCATAATCCCAGGCCAGCCGCAACGAAAAGGCCAGGTTGGTATGCTCGCCTACCCGTACAGGATAGTTCATTTTGGGAAGGTACTCGATAAAGAGTCCCGCTATCTGCCGGGCCAGCGGCGCCACATTCCCGCTCAGCTTCTTCCCCAGCGGATCGTCCCATTGGTCCAGCTCGCTTTGCAATTGCAACAGCCACGCCCATCCATAGGTCCGCTCGAAGCTCTTGTTATCCTTCATGGCAAATATCTTCATTTCCCCCCGGATATTCTCCGCCGACAGGTTCTCCTCCAGCTTTTGCCGGATCTCGGCCGCCCGCGGCATGCCAGGGAACAGCTTCAGCAGACGCACCAGCATCCAATGCCCATGTACACAGCTATGCCAGTCAAAACAACCATAAAAGGCGGGATGATACATCCGCGGCTTCACCGCCAGACTGCTGTCGGAATAGGTCACTCCCGTCTTGTAAGGGAACTCCCGCTGCATACACCGCAAAGGCAGGTCGGCAAAATGAGCGGCGCCCTCCATCGTCAATTGATATTTGCCATCCCTCAATTCGAAATGAGGGGAAGTCTGCGCGGAAAGGTTCATCGCATATAACAGCACGACGACAGAAAGGATTTTTCTCATGGACATTAAATTAAGGCATTTTCGTCAATACTGCCCTACAAAGTCGAACAGCGACACCTCGTTGGACAAGGACAGTTTCTTTCGCAGCCGGTACCGGCTGCTCTCCACGCCCCTGATGGACAGATTCAGCAGGTCCGCAATAGCCTTGGTGGAAAGATTGAGCCGCAGATAAGCGCAAAGCTTGAGATCCGCTGCCGTCAGCGCAGGATAATTCTCCTTTAGCTTCCGCAGGAAGTCGTTATTGGATTTATCGAAATATTCCGAAAATTGTTCCCAGTCGTCGATGGTATCGAGCTGCTCGTTGATGATCTTGATGATCCTCCGGATATTCTTTGTCCGCCGGTCCGGCTCCACTTCCTCCTGCACCTTTAAGATCTCGTCCTTGATCTTATTCAACAGCTCCCGTTTTTGCAAAAGGTTCATGGTATTGGACGCCAATACGGCATTGTTATGCTCTACCTCCGCCTCCAGCTTGATATTTTTCAGCCGGATGATCTCCTTCTCATTTTTTTCGATCTCCAGCTGATGCTGGTATTGCAATCTCCGCTGCTCTTCCTCGAACTTATCCCGTTGCTTCCTCAAACGATTCGCATGCTGGATAAGATACCTCCGCTGCTGCCATTTATAAAATACATAGAGCGTAAGTATTACAAGCACAGCGTAGAGAAAATAAGCCGCATATGTCCTATACCAGGGAGGAGAAATGGAAAAGACGACCTGGCTCACGGAAGATTGATGCCCCGTGCTGTTTCGGGCCCTCACCTCGAATACATAATCCCCTGCCGGAAGATTGGTATACGACCGCTCCGTCCTTTTCGACCAGGGCGACCATTCCTTTTCATACCCTTTCAAACGGCTGCTGTATTCTACCGCCCCCTCAAAATAAGGGGACGAAAATTCGAAATGCAGGGAATTCCAGCTATAGCTGATATTTGCTGAAAGTTCATACCGGTCGGTGGTAATAGTATCATCCCCACCCCCCTCCTTCAGGTACCCCCCGAACAATACGCTGTCCCGCTCATCATGCGCCGTCACTACCCGCAACAGGACCGTCAGACTGTGATCGACGGTCTTGTACTTCTCATAGTTGATGTGATAAAAACCTATCTCCCCCGAGATCAGCACATTGTTCTTATTGATGGGATAGATATACTCATCGTCATTCCCGATGACGCTGTTGTTGAGCTCGGAAAAACGGATCACGACAGGCTTGTCCGGCTGCGACATATCGATGACCCCCGGCTTTTTATCGCCTATGAACCATATATTGCCACGGGTATCCTCCCGCAGATAGGAGATAAAGCTGTCCCCGAATATCTTTTTAAAAAATGTTGATTCCTTAAAATCATCCAGCTCCCTGTCATACTCGAAAATCCCCCTTCTCGTCACCAGCACCATCCTGCCCTGTATCTTGAAAAGATGATTATGCCCCGTCAGCAGATGATGTACGTCATTATAATGCCTGCTGACGGGAATACCCTCCTTGTTGAAATAGATCCTGTACAGCCCCTGATAGGCATGGGCCACCCAGATATCGCTGCCCATCACCACCATGTTCTTGGCGCTCTCGAAGAAAGTATGGACTTGCGGATTGTCGAACCGCCCATTGGCATAATTATATACGTTGATCCCGTTGTAAGTGCCGGCGATGACCCGGGGACAGGGTTTCTCCGCCGTCAGTGGCTGAAAACACCAAAAGCCGGTAGAAGTATCCAGGGGAATGCATCTGTCGTCCCGGATGAGATACGCTCCATCGCTCCGCCCAATGAGCAGATGGTCGTTGACCACCGACAAACCCCATACAAGCCCGTTGCTGTTCTTTACAAGACTAAAATCCTTTTGCATGCCACCCAGGTTCTCATCGGGTCCCATGGGCACGCTATAAAGCCCCAGCCCCGTGCCAATGTACAGATGATCCTTATAAACAGCGGCGGAATACCCGGGACTCTTGTTCTCATGGTCAGGCGTAATATGATTGATGGGGCTGTTAAAGATCACCATGTCGATGCCATTGCTCAGCCCCAGCCAGATATTCTCTTCCTTGTCCGCGAACACAGTATTCACCGCATTCGATTGAAGCCCTTCCTGTTTAGTAGCATGCTGGATGATGGCCCCGCTGCTGTCGATGACATAATACCCGCCCAGCCGGGTGCCGATAGCCAGCTCTTTCGCATCGATAGCACACGCAGACTGGGTGATATCCGCGGTAACCTTTGCAAGCGAAGGACTCTCGAAGGGGGCGATCTTTCCCTCATCGAGTAAAAAGTAACCGGACTTCAACGTACAGATCAGCACCTTGTGCGCTCCAAGATTTGCGATAGCCCGCACCCCCACCTTATCTTTTGAGAAATTATAGGTGCTGCTCAAAGGCTCCCAGCGTCCCTGTTTAAATACGACCAGCCCGTTTTCATATTGCTGGGCGATCAATAATCCTCTCGCGACGCCCAAAAAAGCCCAGTTGATGCTCTTAAAGGGGATGACCTTTCCATCATGCCACTGGAAGATCCGTTTGTTCGATTGAAAAAAAACATCGCCTTCATACGACAGCACCCGCCATACATCGCTGAAGTCCGTCTCCCCGGGCGGGATAAGTCCCTTCAGGCTCTGATAGGACAAAACGCCGTGTGTGTCGAAAGAAAAATAACCTATATCTTGCTGACCGCCAATAAAAATTTTATCGTCCACCACAGCCAGGCTCCGGACAATGCTCTTATTGGGCAAAGGATAGGTCTTCCAGTAAGTGCCGTCGAAAACCAGGAGACCATCGTCATTGGCAAAATAAAGCAATCCCCTCCTGTCCTGCGCAATGGCCCGGTTCTGATTGCCGGATTCATAAGCCCGTTTGGAATAGTTTATGATCTCCGGTATCAGGATACCATTTTGCGAAAACACATGTGTAGTCGACGATACGGCAAGTATCATTACAAGAATAAATCCTTTCATGAGCCAGGTCACAGGTTTGTAGCAATTTGTATTGGCGCAATTGGCCTTCAGAAAAAAATAGTCCAATTCCGCCAACATATCTAATGTCTGTCCTTCGGACGACGGTCCTCCGGTCCGTTCCATATCGCAATCTTATGCGTTCTCAAAAGGTAGGGAATATTTTTTAATTCCCCGCCCGCATTGGTGTCGGCCCCGGTTACCCCGCCGGTCCATCCGGTAGCACGTATGGTTTTTGATGTTTGTAATGGCATATGACAATCGATACAGTTAGGCGCCACCAGGTTGAAATCCCGCTGCTTCTGCTCATTGTCTTTCAGGATAGCCGCCGCATGGGCGGAACTTTGATGACACTCCATGCATTTTGAAATGAACAGGGCCGTCATGTTCGCCTCCTGCTCATGCGGGCTGTGACAGGTGGTACAGGTCATGCAGCTGCCCTTGAAACACATACTGGCCTTTAATAACTGTACCTGCTTCCCATGTACGTCGGGTTCTCCATTGTCTGCCCCAAAATCCGGCATATAATAATGAGAGAGCGTGTCCCCCGGCGCAAAGGCAAAAAGACTTTGCTGCGGGCTTTGATCATTCCCCGAGTGACACACTCCGCAAACATCCAGCTGCTGCTGTCGCGTCAGCACGCTGATCCGTGTAATGTACCGGGCCGTTTTCTCGCCGGGATGTTCCAGCTGGAATTGCACATGCGCGAGGGCCGGCCCATGACACCGTTCGCAATCGATCCCAAAGACGATGGAATTCCTGTCCAGGTTTTCACTTACAGACAACGGCCCCGTTGCCACCGTCTCCCGGCTCACATAAGATGCATGACATTCGAAGCAGCGGCTGGTAATAACTCTTTCATAATTGGCATGCCCCACCGGGAAGCCGGGACTGTTGGCCCAGACATTAAAACCCGCAAACCAGGTCAGCGGCAGCTGGTATAGTCGATTCTCCTTCCAGCCGGCATAGGTCTGCGCCTTCTCCCCCGAGCCAAAAGCAATATCGAACTTCCCACTCCTGTCTTTCTGCCCATTGACAAAATGGGATTGAAAAAGAAGATAGCCGTCCTCCTCCATCCGGATATAGCTGCTGTCACCGAAATAATACCGCCCCTTCGATACAGCCAGCAGCTTTTTCAGCCGGTCGGCATCCGCCGGAGAAGACGTTCGGAAGTGATCGTTAAAAGCATAGTGGCTGGAAATATCTTTATGACAGTTCGCACACACAGCCGCCCCCGCATATTGCTCCCCCCGGGGATCATTACCCGTAAAAGCCCGGTCATGGATACATTGTGACAATAAGCCTGTCAACATTGTCAACAGGCTTATAATAGTCAATGTTCTCAGGTTTTTCATTATTTCGTCCCACCCCACTCCTTGGTCTGCTCCAGCTTGGTATTGTTGAGCTCGGATTGTGGTATGGGGAATATTTCATTCTTGCCCGCTACAAATCCCCTGGAAGCAAGCACGGTGGCAGCCTTGCCCCAGCGTACGAGGTCGGGCCAGCGGAGTCCTTCACCCGCGAATTCCAGTCTTCTTTCTTTCTCAAGATTGTCTTGGGTAACGGCGATAGGAGCCAGGCCAACCCTTGCCCTCACCGCGTTGAAAAGCTGGTAAGCCCTGCTGCCGGCAGAAACATCGGCGCCCGCATTCATCAACGCTTCGGCTTCCATCAGATAGGTATCAGCCAGCCGGATCTCATATTCGTCCTGACCGAAGTTCAACTCTGGCGTATTGGCGGCTTTATCCGACACACGGCCGATGAATTTGCCCAGGAAATACCCGGTATTGTTATACCCCGCCGTATAGCTGGCGGCGCCGGCAGTTTTCAGACTGTCCAGGTTCGCAACGGTAGCCGTATATCTTGGGTCACCATACATGACATTCTCCGCAAAATCTTTGGTGAATACCAAAAAGCTATAGCCGGAGAAATAATCCGGTGCGGCGGTCTTCAGCTGTGAGTAACCGCGGGGCCCTGTAGTGATACACACCAGGTTGCCTTCGCTGGCGCCGGCATCGGACCAGCTGCCGTTGGAGAGCGAACTGTGTACGAATTCCACGACGCTCTCGGAATTGAACTTGTTCTTGGACAGCCAGAGGTCTCCATAGTTCGGCAAAAGAGAATAGCCATACATGGAAGGCGTTACACCGGGATTGTCGCCGTTCACATCATGAAGCATATCGGCGGCCGCCTGCCATTTCTTCTCATACAAAAGGACCTTGCCCAGGATCGCTTTGGCGCCTCCCTGTGTCAGCCTGCCACCCTCGGTAGTGATATTCACCGTGTGGGGCAACACCGGAATGGCGTCATTGAGGTCTTTTTCCACATACGCATAGACATCGGCCGGAGCCACCTGCGTCACATTATAAAGACTGTCTATCGGCAGGATCCCCGTGATCAGCGGAATTGCCTTGAAAAAAGTCACGAGGTCGAAGTAGAACGCTCCGCGCATGGCCTTCACTTCTGCAATATACCGGGCCTTCGTAGCAGCATCGAGACCACATCCGTCGATCTTCGACAGCAGGACATTGGCACGGTAGATCCCGGAATAACCACGGCTCCAGAGATAACCTTCCGGTCCGGAAGTAGAGCTGAGCGTATAAGTCTGCGTCACCTGCAGGTCATTGATATCTGTTGCGCTGCCGCCACCGGCGAGTTGATCGTCACCGGCAACGTCCATGATCGAAAGCTTGTCGTACAGACCGCCCGTCTGAAATCCAAAGCGGTCGTATACCGATACGAGCGCGGCAAAAGCATCGGCAGGGGTCTTGTAGTACGTGTCGGTGGTAAACCTGCCCTGTGTATTTACGTTCAATTCTTTTTTACATGCTCCCACCAGCTGCGCCCCCATGGCCAGGGCTGCAAGGAGAAATGTGTTCTTTATTTTATAAAATTTCATATTGCAGAGATTTGACAGATGAATAATTAAAATCCAAGGCTCAACCCAACCAGGAACGTACGGGCGGGAACATACAATCCCTTGTCGATACCGAACTGAGCGCCGCCGCCCGCATCAGGACTAACACCGATCTCCGGATCGTAACCGGAATATTTGGTGACGGTGAACAGGTTCTCGCTGAGTACATACACACGCAGCCGTTGACATCCCCATTTGGTGAGCATGGATTTCGGAAGGTTATATCCGAGCTGAAGAGTCCTTAACTTGAAGTAATTGCCGCTCTCGAGGTACAGGCTGGTAAATCGGGAGTAGCTTTTACCAGGGTCGGCCAATGCTATCCTGGGCAGGCTGGCCCCCGTATTGGTCGGCGTCCAGGCATCGAGGTACTTGGTCAGATAATTGGCAGTGTTGATATCCAGTCTTCTCAGCCCCTGGAAGATCTGGTTACCGCCCGAACCGCTGCCAAAGGCGACAAAATCAAAGTTCTTATAGGACAGGTTGATCGTGATGCCATAGCTCATGGTTGGGTTGGGATTTCCCAGATAAGTGCGGTCGTTGGCATCGATGTTATTGTCATTTTGCAGGTTGGCGATCTTGAGGTCTCCGGGTTTTGCCGTAGGCTGCAGTTTGGTGGTCTTATCGGGGCCGACATAATTGTCTATATCGGCCTGGGTCTGGAAAATGCCCAAAGACTGGTAGCCGAAGAAGCGTTGATAGGGCTCGTTAATGGCCGTACGCGTGATATTGCCCATGGTTTGGAAGGTAGCGCTATTGTCTTCGAAATAGGTCGTACCCGGTAGCATCTTGGTGACTTTGTTTTGATAGAAAGAGATATTGCCGTTGACGCCAAGGGTCAGTTCACCCAACTTCTTTCTATAGCCCAGTTCGAACTCTATACCCTTGTTCTCTATGTCATCGAAGTTCTGGGCGAAGCTGCCATACCCTGCATAGCTGGGTATCTGCGGAGTTTGCAGAATGCCGGTGGTCTTCTTTTTATAAACATCGACGGTAAAGGTCAGCGCCTTCAACAGTACGGCGTCGAATCCGAAGTCCAGCTGGCTGGTCTGTTCCCATTTGAGGTTGGGGTTGGCCGGCGCGTTCGGGCTATAGCCGATGTTGACCGCACCGCTGGTACCGAATGAATAATTACGTTCGCCATTGGCGCCCACTGTTGGGACAAATGCAAAGTCGCCGATCCCGTCGTTACCCGTGACGCCATAGCTGGCGCGGATCTTCAGGTTGTTGACGACATTGGTTTGAGGAAAGAACGACTCCAATGTCGGGACCCAGCCCACAGACACGGAGGGGAAATAGCCAAATTTGTTATTCGTGCCAAATCGGGAAGAGCCATCCCTCCTGATCAGCGCCGTCAACAGGTATTTTTCGTCATAGTTGTATTGCAGCCGTGAGAACAGGGAGTTGATACGATGATCGGTACCGTCTGAACCGCTGCTGTTTTGCCGATCGGCCGGCAGCGCACTATAGATAAAAGAGGCCTGGTCAAATGTTTTGGCCGGGATGTTATTGTAAGATACAGTGGCGCCCCTGGCATTGCCATCCTTGTACTCTCCCCAACCACCGAGCAGGGTGATATTGTGCCTGTTAAAGACACGGTTGTAAGAGATGGTATTTTCAACATTCCAGTTGATCACCCATGTCTCGTTACGGGTGAGATTGGATTGGTTGATGGTAGTGGACGTATTGTAGAAGGCGACAGGAGTAAATGATTCATAGCCGTAAAACGCCATCTTCGTACCCAGAGAGGAATGGATGACCAGACCTTTTATGGGGGTGAGATCGACATAGGCGTTGCCGACAATGTTGTTATCCCAATTGAAGTTCCCCAGGTGGTTCTGGATATAGGCCAGGGGGTTCTTCATTTCCTGCCCCACGTACGGAGAGATGCCATAATATTGACCGCCGGGTGTCCGGGTGGCGGCGGCTATCTGGGCAGCCGTCTGCGGCATAAAGATCTTCTGTGCTGCGGTGTCCGTAATGATAGCCGGTGTCACAGGATCGAGGTTGATCGCCGAGCTTATTACCCCGCCGAATTCGCGGTTGACATCGCCGACGCCATTGGTCTTGCCATGCTCATAACCCAGGTTTTCGCCAAAGCTGATCCATTTGGCCGGTTTGAAATTGGTATTGATCCGATAGTTCAGTCGTTTGTACCGGGAAATGGACGTGGCGACGACCCCCTGGAAATCCGTATAGCCAAAGGAAGTAAACCACGTGGCCTTGTCATTGCCTCCGCTGATGCTCAGCTCATGATTGGTCTTGGGTGCATGGTAGTTGAAGATGTCTTTCTGCCAGTCGGTGCCTTTGCCCAGCGAGGACGGGTCGGTAAACACAGGCGCGCTGCCTACCGCGGCGTTGGCATTGTTCCTGGTCGTAGCATATTGCTCGGCATTCATCAGGCTGAGCTTTTTAGAAGGGGCCTGGGTGCCATAGTATCCATTGTAATTGATACGGAGTGCCCCGGCCTTCCCTTTTTTGGTGGTGATAAGGATAACACCGGCAGCGGCGCGTGTACCATAGATGGCCGCGGAAGCGCCGTCTTTCAGTACCTCGATGCTTTCGATGTCGTCGTCATTGAGATAGCCGATGCCACCGGCGTCGACGATGACCCCATCGATGACCCAAAGAGGGTCATTCTTTCCGTTGCCAAAAGAGGTAAAGCCCCGCAGCCTTACAGTGGACGAACTACCAGGCTGGCCGGAGACGGCAGAGATCGTCAGACCCGATGTACGGCCTTGTAAAGCCTGTTCCACTCTTATGACAGGTTGGTTTTCCAGGTCGGAAGCCCTAACGCTGGAGATGGCGCCCGTAACGACACTCTTTCTTTGCGTACCATACCCCACCACCACTACTTCATCCATCTTGGAAGACGCCGTTTGATCCAGGCTGATCGTGACAGTGCCGGATGCCGGGATCCCGACCTCCTGGCTGGCCATACCTACATAAGAGATGACCAGCATTTTGGCAGTGGACGGAACACTGATCTGGAATTTACCCTGATTGTCGGTGCTCACCGCGGTCCGGGTACCCTTGGCCGAGACAGTAGCGCCTACCAGCGGCTGACCCGAAACCTTCGACAAAACCACACCTGTGACAGTTCGGTTTTGAGCATGCGCAGTGAAAAAGAGAAGAGTGAAAAATAATAAAACACGAATGCGTAGCAGGAATTTTCGCTTCATACAACAAGCATTTAGTTCGGTTAGGTTAAAATTTTGGAACCTGATTAACACCGCCAAAATATCGTCGGAAGCCCTCTTCCTCCAAAAGATGAGCTACTGCATCATTACGTCAGGTTGAATATTGTTACAGGGATTATATTTATTCCATCTGCGTAATGGATTAATTATACTTAAATTATAGCAACGCAAACGTTGTAGTTGGCTCATATATGAATAAATCCCTCATTTTTCGTCCTTTGTGCTTATTAGTCCTCCAACCTAACACCCAGCCCCATGCGCCCCTTAAAACCCCCTCTCCTTTTTACGCTGTCCTTATGCTATTTTGCTCCCATGGCCTTCTCCCAGTACATCACCTGGTATGACATGAGATGGAAAGAGATCCCCACCCGCCAGGAAGCCGCCTATTTCCGCACCAAGGCACGGACCCAAGCCGGATGGGCCGTCACCGACCACTACTTAACAGGCGGCCCTCAGATGACAGGCGTCTATGCGGACGATTCCCCGCATATCCGAAAAGGCGAATTCCAATGGTATTTAAAGGCCGGCAGGTTGATCCATACCTGCACCTATGTCGACAATAAGGAAGAAGGAAATGAGATCCGGGGGACGGTCATCGTCGTCTTTATGGTCACAAAGGACGGCAAGGTCACAGACCTGGAAGTAGTGCAGTCTCGTCGATAAAAGGCTGGACGAAGAAGCCGTACCTGTCATCCAAAAAGCGCCCCGATGGGACCCCGCCATAGAAGGCGGCATCTCCGTGGACAGCTATTGCAAACAGCCCATCGTCTACAGGCTGGAGGATTGACCATTATTTCCGCTTATTAGCCTTGGATTGTTGCTGCCATTTCTCTTTTAAAGCCAGCAGATCGACGCCCGCACAGTCGCTGATCAGCTGTTCCACTACCCCTAACGGCATCTCCTCCTCATTTTTAAAATTGATACACCCTTTCTGAAAATTCGCCAGCGGCAGCCGCTCTTTATACCGGGAGTACAGGACAGGCGATCCATAGATAGGCATCGCATGCAGGGACATATAATTCTTTACGCTGGCCAGCCCGTATTTGAACATCCCCGGCCCATTATATAAGATCATCTCCTTCCCCATCATCATCCCCACAACCGCCGTCACGGTCTTATCCTTCTCCACGATAATGGCATGGATACGGGCAAGCATATCCCGCCGCCCGGCAGGCTGTTGCGCTATAAATTCAGGAACCAGCATAAGTCTCAGTCATATTATGTAAATTACAAAAAAACGGCTATCCGCCGATGGCATGATCCGGGCTGGCCTAAAAAAAGGGACTTCGCCTCATGAAGGCGAAGTCCCGGGGGTATGGGTATAAAATCCGAGAATGCTTCGAAGGTTTATGACAGGAACGATCAGGCCCACCATGGGCTCCACCATTCCTGGAGCAATTTCCATCCGGGTACGACCCGTTTACTGTCCGTGCCGGGGGAAAAATATGGCAAATGATAACAATGCCAGGTAAGGCAGGAAAAGGACGGCCAGCGATACGACCAGGTGCCATCTGCTTTTCGGGTTCCTGCTGGACAGCTCCTCATATTTCCCAAAGATCTTCAGGTCCCGATCCTTAATAATAAAGATGTAATGGAACAAGACGGCAGTGAGGAAATAAAGCGAGCCTGCAAACAGGGCGGACTGGCCGCGTGATTCAAACCGGGCATGTTTTACAAAGTGTAGATACAGCGACTCTAACAACAAGAGCCATCCCCCTGAGCCAAGAGAAAACAGGTACATTGCCTGCATACGGGGATTAAAGCTGGGCCGGTACTGGCTGACTTTGTAGAAGTAGTTGTAGATATTAAAGTACAGATAATCTACGTGTTTCATAACGTTTTCAAATTAGGGTACTGGGTTCGGATTATGAGCCTTCGGCGCTAGCCTCCAGCCCTGAGTTTTCATACATAAATATAAACGTTTTTTTGGAGAAAATAGTACGAAAAATATAGCCCTTAAAAGCCTAATTCATTGATTTACAATGCAAGTAAAAAATCGTAATTTCCGAATTCAGGGTAAACCACTAAGGGCTCCTACATAGCCCTGTCCTACCTCGTAAATCAGGAGCAGATCCGGGGTAAAAGATTGTCTTTTCCCGCCTAAAATATTCTCAATAGATCATATCCACTGACGCTATACATGGGCTTATTTCATCCGGTTGAATCCCTTCCAGTCCTCTTCGTCACGGAACACATTCACAATGGAGTCCTTATCATATAGCTCTTTTATCAGGCTCTTTGTAAACACCTCTTCACCGTCCGCGCTGAAATAATCCGTGGGATCCAGCTTCGAAGGGGAGCCGCCCAGGCTGAGATAGTCTACATTATTCTCCCAGACGATGATCGAATCGCCGCTGACCCGCATCACCCGGGAAAACCGAAAGCCCTCGACGGGTTTGTCAGTTTTGATGACATATACATCGCCGGGCTGTGGATGGGAAATATAGCTCGAACGCGCATGTGATCCCCATAAGGAAAGGCTCACAGCCCCCAGTATAAGAAGACCCGCCAATAACAGGCCGGTATATAGATAAAAGGGAGCGCGCGTCTTTGACTCGTATTCCTTGGCCAGCGCATCCGACCGCATGGGCATTCCACAGCTATTGCATTCGATTTTCGTGGACTTTACACCCGAGGCTACAATGGGAATAAACCAAAAATGAAAGTAATCCTTGTAAATTTTTACTGTAAGGTTGAAGTCATTGCAATGAACGCATTGACGGTCGTGAATTCTGTACTTCTTTATACAGGCGGTACGTGTACCTCTGAGAAAAAGCATGGTCAGAGTTTTAAGAGTAACCCCAAGATCGTGATTTTTCCCGTATCAGCAATTCGCGATGATCTCCATCGTATGATACACCTGCGTGTGGAGGTCCTTTACCCGCAGCATCCGATGCTCATTATCAAGGACGGCTTCGATATGAATACATTGATTCTCTGTACTGTTGACGGCGCTATTCACCAGGCCCGACAGGACATAGGCGACCATATGCTGATCCACCTCCATCGAGAGGTCCCTGGGAATATCGTTCAATAAGATGTTGTTACGTTTGACGGCCAGGGGTTGCAGACTGGTGATCAGCTGACTGACAATGTCATGGAGCGAGATCTTGGGTTCGGCTTGGGTAGGGGTCTCTACTGTTCCTTCAGGATTCATAAAGCTGATTTTAACGATGAACAACACTGCTTTTAATAATAGCGACTTTAGCAACAGCAAGGGCATGACGCCACGCGTCATAAAGGAAAGTAATCGTAAAAAAAAAGGAGCAGTATAGAAATACACTCCCGTCTTTAAATCCAATATCCTATGAAAAACCGAATAAGTGAATCCAATTGGCATACCAATATCATAACTAACTGACTAACAGCAATCTACTCGCGCCCACAGGCGTGCCATTTGTCCAGAAATGGGAAAAATTTTTGCAAATAGGGAAAGCCCTTGCAGGGCAGCCTTTCAGCAGATGGAGTCTTTCCTGAAATAGGAACGTATAAAAGCATGCTCCCTCATCCAGGTGTGGGAGAAATACAATCCGCAGTCCTTGATGTATTTATAGAACTCGTAGTCGTTCTCGCAATTCAGGATAAACTCGTAGCTCGGCCGGTACATACGCATAAACGTGTCGAGGGCCGGACGCTGCAGGCCGGTGATCTTCCTTACCAGGGTCCTGTTGAATCGGTAGTCCACATATTTATCCTGCTCCTCTTCTATCAGACGGCGCTGCAGCGCCAGCATCCGGCGGTTCTTCTTACCGCTGAGCAGCATGTCGAGGCTGATCCCGCCGCTGCCTGTAAGGTATTCCGGTTGATAATCGAACACCTTTCGATACTCCTCCCGGTTGGCCAGCGAGTCATACCGGTGGACCTTCGGTCTTACCACCACCAGCGGGAGACTGTCGATGGTAACGGCAAGGCTTATGTCCATGGGGAACCCCGGCATGACTCCCTTGACGGGGAACTTGGCAGTGTGCTTACCCAGATAAGAAAAATAAATGGAATCCGTCACCGGTAAGCGAATGGTATAACGTCCCAATGAATCCGTCATGGTGCCCTGACCCGATGTGCCCATCACGCTGACGCCCTGCATGGCAAAATACCGGGTCTTGTCATACACCGTGCCCTTTACCTCCACCTGCCCAAAAATAGGCTCCCCGGTGCACGCCAGCAGCACCAACGCGGTAACCCATACGTATCTGACAAAACGAGTATTCGTAAATATTTGCCTTATAGAGATCAATAGCGGTTAGGACGAAATTTTCACGCATAAAGATAGTCGTATTGAGCTGATTGTCCCAGCAGGGTCCGCTGATTTTAACATTTGCTCCTATGCCTGTACCATCTGTATATTATTCCCGCAGGTGTCGTCGAATACGGCGATGGTGACGGGTCCCATGGGGGTCGGCTTCATGCTGAACACTACGCCTTTCTTTTCCAGCCGCTCGTGCTCGGCTGCTATATTGTCCACATGAAAGGCCGTGTAAGGGATCCCCGCCTCGAACAGCGCTTTTTGATAGACGGCCGCGGGTGCAAATCCCATAGGTTCCAGCAGCAGCTGTACCCCATCGGGCTCTTCTTTCGAGACGACGGTAAGCCATTTGTGCTCGCCCATGGGCACTTCCGTCTTTTTTACAAAACCCAGTACTTCCGTATAGAAACGGAGCGCCTTATCCTGGTCCTTCACAGGGACGCTGGTCAGCTTGATCTTCATACTATTTGTTTTTTATAAAGATGGCCAATTACCAGGAGACTTTCTTATCCGGAATTGCTCAAATTGTTTGCCGGGAGAGGTCCCGCTCCATTGTTTATACAGACGGGTAAAGGAAGGGATGCTGTCGAACCCTACCGCATAGCAGACATCTTTTATAGGCATGCCGCTCCGCAAAAGCTCGGTTGCCCTGGCCAGCCGGACTTCTTTCAGATACGCATAAGGCGTCTGGCCATAATATTTTCTATAAATGCGGATAAAATGAAATTTGGAAAGAAAGACCTCGCCCGCCATCTTGTCAAGACTTAAGGCCAGATAATAATGCCGGTCGATATACCTTTTGGCCTCTATCACCCGGGCGGTAAGATCCTCATTGGGATAAAGGCGCCGGTGCATATCCAGTACGATGTGGTGATAGTAGGTCATATCTTTCCCGGCTGATGTATTTGCCATCAAGGTACGAAAATAGCTGCGGATGGCCGTTTCCAACCGTTGCCGGGTGGCCAAAAAATAACCAGGAGCTCCCGGTTCTTGTGGAATTACGGTCGCCCCTGGTCAAAGAAGGATGGTCGAACTATAAGCTGTCGATCCATTTCTTCACTTCCTCTTTAGTCTGACCCGTCTTTTTCTGGATCCGGCCATACAATTCATCCTCCTTTCCTTCTTCGTATAAAAGATCGTCATCGGTGAGGTTGGCCCATTTTTGTTTGGCCTTACCCTTTACTTCATTCCAGTTACCTTTCATTTTCAGGTCGTTGCTGCTATTTGCATTTTTCATAACAAATAATTTTTGAGTATACAGTATACTCATCAATTCACTTGCCAGCCCCGCTCCCGTTGAGCCCACCCTGCAGCTGTGCAATTTCTTACCCACTCTTAATTCAAATGCAGCTTCTTATATTCCTTTGGCGTAAGCCCCACCTCCTTCTTGAAAAGACGTGAAAAATAAGGGAGGTTCTCAAAACCCAGCGCATAGGCTATCTCCCCGACAGACTGATCCGCTCCCTTCAGCAAATTCTTTGCTTCGGAGATAAGAAAGATATGGATAAGCTCGATGGCGGTCTTGCCTGTCTCCTCCTTTAACAGATCGCTGAGGTACCGGGGCGAAATATGCAGCCGGGCGGCAATCGATCCCACGGTGGGCAACCCCTCCGTTTGCAACAGTCCCGTGTCGAAATACAGCGACAATATCTCGCTGAACTTCGTTTCCATCCTCCCGTTGCCCGTGCTCCGGTGCATGAACTGCCGCTTATAATACCGTTGTGCATATTTCAGGATGCTGTCGAGATGCGTCAGTATGATCGCCCGGCTGTATTCATCCTCGTTGTTATCGATCTCCATGGCTATCTTGCTATATAGCTCCCAGATGATCTCCTCCTCCCTGGGAGAAAGATGCAAGGCTTCGTTGGCGTCATATTCGAAATAGCCATATTTCTTTATCTCCGCATGCAGGGGATGCCCATTCAAGAAATCCTCGTGAAAGAAGATAAGGAATCCATCCTCATCGAACTCCAACCCCTTGAACTGGATCACCTGTCGCGGCTTGACAAAGGACATGCAGCCGTTGTCATGATCATACTTCGTCCTACCATAAAGGAACTCTCCCGCCTTCAGCTTCTTAAACCCTATCATAAAGAAGTCCGACGTATATTCCGTCTCCACGATGCTACAGGTATGATTACACCGGAACACGCTGATCAGTGGATTTTCCGGCGGAGGAAATCCATTGGCCCGATGCATCTCACGCAAGCTCTTAAAATGAATCATATATCAATTTATGACAATTTATCGATTGACAAAAGCTCATTTCCCATGCGCCTTTGCCGCTACTTCGCTCCATCCCTCCCAGGTCGCCAGCCGTTCGGTATATACTTGCTTTGCCCAGGGCAGCGCAACCTTACCCAGGAACAATCGCAAAGGAGGATGGGGACTGTCCACCAGCTGCAGGATCGCATCGACGGTGGCCTCGGGTTTCCCGAATGCATCGTCCGTAATCCCTTCATTAAAGGCTTTTCGTACGGCATCGTATTCAGACATAGTCTCCGTATGCGCCGCTGAAGCGCCGCCCCAGTCGGTGGCAAAACCATTGGGTTCCACCAGCGTCACGTGGATGCCAAAACCTTTGACCTCGGTAGCCAGCGTTTCGCTCAACCCTTCGACCGCAAATTTGGAAGCATTGTATATTCCCAGAACGGGTAATGTTAATATGCCGAGCATGCTGGACAGCTGGATGATATGCCCATGTCCCTGAGCCCGCATGATGGGCAGGGCCGCCTGGGTCAGCCACAACAGTCCGAAGAAATTGGCTTCCATCTGATCCCGCGCCTGCTGTTCTGTCGTTTCTTCGATGGTCCCGAACAACCCATAACCCGCATTGTTAATAAGAACGTCAATCCGGCCAAAATGGTCTTTCGCCCGGTTGACAGCAGCAATGGCCGCCTGCCGGTCCGTCACATCCAGTTGTATAGGCAGCAGTGCATCGCCATATTGCCTGACCAGCCCGTCCAGGCTGCGCAGATCCCTTACCGTAGCGGCCACCTTATCTCCTCTCTTCAGAAATGCCTCCGTCCACAGCCTGCCAAACCCGCGGCTGGCGCCCGTGATAAAAATTACTTTTTCCATTATTAAAATTTTTGCTTGAATAAATAATGGAACAAAGCTACCTCGCCCGGGCAGGTCAACGTTTATACAAAAGTCGGGAAGATTGGTACAAATCACTGGGGCGTGCCCCGCGGACTGCCGTCCGCCGGGTCGGGCAGGCCCATTCCGTTCCGCCGCTGTATTTTGGGTACCACTGTACTGTTGGTTCTCATTTCAGCGAAGGTTTTAGGGGCGGTAGTGCCTGAATCCCCTATCCCAAAATAAGGCGGACTCCACGGATGGGCTGACCCTGACCGGGTTTTCAAGCGAAAGGGTAATTGAAAGGTTTATTTTGGGAGAGGTGGCCAAAGCCCCTTCGCTTCCAGGCGAGCTTACAAGTCATTCGCGATATCATGATTGAGTGCAACTTAATGTCGCGCTGCTGGTATTTGCCCGGGTGGCTCGTTGTAAATTTTATCCCCAGCAAGCTTATATCATCATTCGGTGTTGGCAAGCGTTCGGGCAGCGCAAGTTTGTACCATTCCCTTTCAATGCCACGAGCTGCCGCTGGCTTATCAGCGGAGCTCTTTGCGGATACAGATCAGCGTTGGTCCACCGCTGCCTGCAGCTGCGTATACTCCTGATAGCCCGAAGGTTTGACGGTTTGCGATGAACAGCGGCACTTTTGTGATGAATCCCACTCGCCTAATGCCACAGCTTCTCCACGCCCTCCGCCGGCTTCCACCCCGACCTCGGTTCAAAATAATCCCACAACAAGGCCGACACCCGCCGGGCCAGCTGCCACGCCTCATTCTCCGGTACCCACCGCTGATCCTTATTGTTCTTCGTAGCCACATAAAACACATAGTCCCCATGCGGTGCATTCACCAGCACCACCTCGCTCCGGCTGTCATCCACCATCCCCTGCTTCGACGCGGCCTGCACATACGGCGGCAGACTGCTCAGCGCATATTCATCCCAGAATACATGCGTCATGATACGATACATGGTCTGGCTGGCGGCGGGACTGACAGCCTCCTCATTCCGGATCATCGTCACAAGACGCGCCATCTCCCGGGGCGTGGTCTGCCCCCACCCAAATTCCTTACGGGCCTGCTCCCTCCCCGCCGTACGGGCATTCACACGCGTATGCTCGAACCCATGCGCCGACAGCCAGGCATTGATGGTGACGCCTCCCCCGGCCAGCCGCTCACACCACACGGCAGCCGCATTGTCGCTGTGCGTGATCATTAAGGTAACGATAGTCTGCAGGTCGGTAGGAGTGGAGTCCCGGAAGAACTGCATAAGCCCCGACCCCTTCCGGCTCATGGAGTCCCTGTATACAAGGGGTTGATGATATGTGAACACCCCCTGCTGGATCTTGTCGAAAATGCCGACAAGAATAGGCACCTTGACGATGCTGGCCGTGGGGAACACCGTATCCGCATTCACGACGGCCTCCCTCCCCGTACGCAGGTTGCGCACATATACACCCGCCACCCCGTGGAACGTGTCCGTCAGGACCCGGAGCTTCTCCTCTAATTTCTTGTCCGGCTGGTATTGCGCAAAAATAGTTTCTCCCAAAAAGAAAAATAATAAAAGGACGGCGATAGATCGTTGCATCCGTGAATTTAAACCCGATTTGACAAAATACCTTGCATTTGCTGGCTTCTTTTATTATTTTTCGCTCAAAATCAATTCTATGAATCGCCTGTTATACGCCTGCCTTATCCCCGCCCTCTGCCTGTCCTCCTGCTCCATGCCGGACAAACCCGTCAGTAAAGAGGAAGCCCTGAAGCTGGCTCACCGCATCGAGTACTCCACCGCCAACCACGACTACTCCGTCCTCAATAACATATTCGACGAGAAAGAGCTCTCCCGCAGGATCTCCGGTGAAGCAGGCCTGTTCATGAGCAAAACCCTCATCAAAGGCGCCATCCGGGGCCTTAAGCAGGACCAGTACGGCAAGACGGTCGTCGACGCCATGGGCAAGGAAGGTACCTACGAGATGATCAAACAATACGAAAAAGATAAAAAACAGCATATCCTCTTCCGGCTGAGTGGGGACGGTGGCATGAATTACCACGACTACGAGCTGGTCAAAAGAGAGGACGCCATCAAGGCGGCCGATGTATTCATATATATGAGTGGCGAAAATCTTAGCAAGACCATCGCGGACGCCTTACAGCTGGACAGCCGGAATATGCCAAAAGAAGATATGGAAAAGATCAATAAGATCAAGACCATCAAGAGCCTCCTGGCGCAGGGTGAATATGAAAAGGCCCTGAAGGAATACGACGAGCTTCCCGATGTCGTAAAAAAAGAGAAAGCTTACCAGATGATCCATATCCGCATCTGCTCCAAGGTGGATAACGACAGGTACATACAGGCCTTGAATGAATTCAGGTCCCTCTACCCGAAAGACCCCTATATGTACCTGCTCATGGTAGACGCCTATTTCCTGCAAAAGAATTATCCCATGGCCCTGTATTCCGTCAACAAGCTGGACTCCCTCATCGACAAAGACCCTTACCAGGACTACCAGCGGGGCATGATCTATCTGCAGATGAAAGATACGATGCAGGCGCAGGAATGTTTTGAACGCCTCCATGCCAATATGCCCAGGCTCAACAAAGGCACGGTGGGATTGATGCAGTTATACCTCTATACCCACCACGAGGACCGGGCGGCGCACATGATCCGCGAGGCCAGGGACAGCAGTTACCTCAGCGGACAGAACCTGGAGGTCATCTACACCTATTATCCCGCCATGAAAAAGCTCGTGGAGTCGGAAGACGCTAAAGGGAAGTAAAGCTGTATACCCCTCCGGCCCGCGTCGAAAATCTGTATCTCCACTGACCGCCGTTGTCCGGCACTTTTGAAAGCCCCGCTCCCTTCAGTGCATTGGGTACACGTATTGAACAGTTGCCGCCGGACAAGCTCCGGATCACCAGCCGGACGATATGCCCGCCCTTCCATTGCATGTCCGTGATCTCGAAATTGCCTCTGGCCTTTAGCCCCCTGACCTCCCCATCCACCCATCCATCGGGCAGCGCGGGAAGGAATTGCAGCTCGCCGGTCTGGCTTTGAAGCAGCATCTCGGCTACCCCCGCCGTATACCCGAAATTGCCGTCTATCTGAAAAGGCGGATGCGCGCAAAGCAGGTTGGCATAGACGCCGCCCCCCTCATTATAGTCCACGCCGGACCCGCCTGCCAGCGTAATAAAATGCCGGAGGATAGTGTACGCATGGTTCCCATCCTGGAGCCGCGCCCAGAAATTCATCTTCCAGGCCATGGACCACCCGGTGGACGCGTCTCCCCTCGCCTGCAGACTCACCTTCGCGGCATTGGCCAGCTCGGGCGTCCTATTCACGCTGATCTGTTTGCCGGGATAAAGCCCGAACAGATGGGAGGCATGCCGATGGTTGTCCTTCGGGTCGTCCCGGTCTGTCTCCCACTCCTGCAGCTGTCCCCATTTGCCGATCCGGGGCTTCAATAAATGCTCCCGCATGTCGGCGACATGATCCCTGTACGCCCTGTCCATATGCAGCGTATCCGCCGCGGCGATATAGTTCGTAAAAAGGTCGTATACGATCTCCTGGTCATACGTCACCCCATCCTCCGTAGGTCCATGTTCGGGGGACCAGCCCATGGGCGAGACCAGCGTCCCATCCGGCCGGCGCTTCAAATGGTCATCCCAGAATTCCACGATCTCTTTCAGAATGGGATAGCCAAAGCTGCCCAGCCATGCCTTGTCCCGGGTAAAAGCATAGTGCTCCCAGATGGCTTGAACATACCACGCGCTGCCGGGCGTATTCCACAAGAAACTTTCGCCGCCAAAGATATTGTTCTCGGTCCGCACGGTCCAGCCCCGCACACCGGGATACTCCTTGCTGGTATGCTCCTTCTTCACCTCCCGCATGCTGTTGATATATTCCAGGTAGGGAAAATGACATTCCGAAAGATTGGTGGGCTCCGCCAGCCAGTAATTCATCTCGATGTTGATATTGGAATGGTAGTCACAGCGCCACGGCGGCGTATTGCTCTCATTCCACAACCCCTGCAGGTTGGCAGGCAGCCCGCCCTTGCGGGAACTGCTGATCAGCAGATACCGTCCGTATTGGAACAGCAATGCCTCGATGCCATGATCGGCCTCCTTTTTGTAGTCCAGCAACCGCTGGTATGTAGGCAATGCCTGCGCGGATGCAGTAGTATTCCCCAGCTGCAGCGACACCCTGCCAAACAGGTTCCGGTAGTCATAAAGATGCCGCGACCGCAGCAGCTCAAAACCCTTCCCGGCAGCCGCGGTGAGGATACGACGGTCCCTGCCGGTAGGGTCCTGCCCTCTCCATTGCTGGCTCCGCCGGTTGCTGTAGTCGGTACCCGCCGTGAAATAGATAGTAACGGCGTCCGCATCCCGCACCTGCACGCTGCTGTCGGCGCCGGGTATGACTTCGCCTCCTTCCACACGCACGAGGGCCCGGGCGTCATAATGCAGTCCGTTCTCCAGCACGCCATTGATGACAAGGGTAGTGCCTTCCGTAGTGGTCCTGGCGACATGCGCATCCTTCAGTCGTATGACGCCCGTATAAGCGCCTTTCCTGTCTGCGGTAAAATGCAACGCCATCACCCGGTCGGGATGGCTGCAGAAATATTCCCGCTTGTAGTGCACCCCATCCACGGTATAGGAAATTTGCTGCAAAGCATTGCCCAGATCCAGCTCCCGACGATATGTCTCCGAAGTATCGGTATGCGAAAGGTCGATAAACAGATCACCCAACGCCTGATAGGCGCCGGTATTGGTCTCATCGCCTGTCCAAAGACTGCTCTCATTCAGTTGAATATGTTCGTGGGCTATCCCCCCGAAAACCATCCCTCCGATGCTCCCATTCCCCATGGGATAGGCTTCTGTCATCCATGTTTGCGCGGGTCGGATATCCCAGATCTTTAGATCCTGGGCTTGGGTAAAAAGTGAAAATGCTGCTGCTATCAGTGTGCCGGTCAGTCTTTTAAACATCATAAAGTCATTTGTCCGTCGGCCAAATATATTCATTTACCCTTGCCTGGACAAACCCGCAACGCATCTCCGGGCAGGTAGCTGAATGTATTGACCAGCAGCCAGCGCGCCTTGTAGATCTTCAGACCTTTTTGCCGGAACAATACATTACCCTCCACATCCTTTATCTCATCCGTCCACCATTGCTCCTGCGGAACGGTAATGATGGTAGGATAGCCCTCGCCGGAAGAAATACTTTTTACATCCTTTTGCGGGACCGGCGGCTGTACCAGCCGCCGGCTGGCCAGGTCCAGCTTATACACATGCGTCGTATTCGTCAGCCACAACGTATCCCCGCTCAATGTCGGGAAAAGATCATGCGACTGATTACCCGGCAGGGGCATCGAGTCCACCGGCTGCAGCGCCGGATGCCGACAGTCGAAATTATACCGGAATGTCTTCAGCTGATGCCTGTCCGCACTCCATAACAATTGCCGCTTCCGATCCCAGACCACATTATGTCCAAAGTCGATATAAAGCCGGACACCCGCACGCGCCCCTCCCCCGGCCGTATCCACCCTGTACACCGTGAGATAATTGCCGGTGCTGGACGCTACCACCAGGTTCCCGTCAGGGAATAGCTCCGCCGAATGCGGATTCCCGCCGGGATATGCATAGAACAATGTCTTCTTATCCGCTATCCGTATCAATGCCACCCCGCCGCCCGAGGCGGTCATCAACAAACAGCTGCCACCATACACAGGCTTGACATCGCTGGGATTGGAAAACCATTTCCAATACAAAGAGTCCACATTGGAGACAGATGGCTTCCATTCCCAGACGATGCGATGGCTTGAGAGGTCCGCAATAGCGATACGCTGTTCCGCCTGCTCGGCCAGCACGATACGCTGCTGCGCCCGCAAGGTCGCACACAGGCTCACGGCAAACAACAAACTGGATATATATTTTTTTAATGACATACTTTCAAGGTATCCCCCGTCGGATAGCTAAAGGTAT
>DASZWE010000604.1:0-9279 GCA_035546735.1 Puia sp. | reverse complement strand
TTTCGCAGGTTTCCCTCGTTTCGGCGATCCCATAGATCAGATCGATAGTGGCTGTCTTACCCGGGTTTATCCGGACGCGATAGCGTATCGACAAGATCGGGTCCAGCACGGCCCCCTGACTGTTGGACAGCTGATCCTGGCCCATCGCCCGGGGATGAGCCAGGGTATTTCCCCTGCCGGTGAACTCCATCCGGTTGGTCTCGCAAGAGACGGCGTCCACCGTTGTGTCGTGCGCCTGCATCAGGTGGAAAAGCCAGGGAGGTGTTTCCTCCCGCGACCGGGGACGCCGGGTACAAAGGATGGCCTCATGTTCCGGAAATATCTCGGTTTCCACGAAAAGGTTGCCAAAGGCGGGATGCGCTTCATCGGACGCCTGGCTGGCCAGAACCACTTCGGCATAGCTCGTGACTTCGAGTATCTTTATCGAGGCCGTCCTGTTGGTAATGCTGACCTTCCTTATTTCGGTATCGTCCTCGGGAGAGATCACTATTTCGGTCCGGGTATGAATACCCTGGTCCTGCCGCCGGAATTCGACATGCCCCTGGGAGAAGAGGCATTCATATTCTTTGGCGGGATGGAGTGTCGGTTGCCAGGTATTCGACCAGAAGACGCCATTCGAGAGGTCTTTGATATAACAAAAGATACCGTGGTTGTCCCTGGTCGTATCTTCCCGCCAGCGGGTAACGGCCAGTTCGTTCCAACGGCTGTAGCCGCCGCCGGAATTGGTGATCATTACCTGGTATCGGCCGTTGCTCAGCAGCTGAATGGCGGGAACGGGCGTATTCGCGGCGGTGATCCGGCGAACCGGCATTTCTTCGGTAACGGTATGGGTCTCGGCCAGGTCGGTCGTTTGTGTATACAATAGGGCTGTCCTTGGCTCACGCTCCTGCAGCAGGAGATCGGTGGCCTGGAAGCGGAGGTCGGCGAGGAAACGGCGCTGCATGGGTTTGTCCAGGAGCAGGCAGGCCAACGCCAGCAGGCTCATTCCTTGGTGGTGCACCATAAAGCACTGCACGATAGCCTGGTCTTTTCCTCTTGGCAGGCGTCCCGGTGTAAAGTCGATGGATTCATGGAATCCGTATCTGCCATCGGCGCCCATCGAAGCCAGCCGTTGCAGGTTCGCACAGGCCTTCGCAGGCGCTACCATCAAGGCCAGCATAGTTGCGTAAGGCGCGATCACCAGATCGTCCTTCAGACCACGCTTCAATCCGAGACCGGGAATGCCGAAAGCCCGGTACTGGTAGTTCAAACCCGCATCAACCATATTATAGGCAGCCTCAGAAATGCCCCATGGCACCCCTTGCTGGTGGGCATAATCTATCTGTGATTTTACGGCGGCTGCGTTGGTCTGCGACAGCAGGGTATTGTCGTAGCTGGGCATTACCAGCTCCGGCATCAGGTACTCGAACATCGATCCGCTCCACGATGCCAGGATGGGGCCGTCTCCTGAATGGACGAGAAGCCTGCCCGGAGAGAACCAGCTTTTCCTGGGCAGTTTGCCCAAAGCGATGCCGGCAAAAATGCCTAACCGCATTTCCGAGGCCAGGAGGTCATACAAGCCGCTGTCCTTCCGCTGTTCATCGACGTTGAAGCCGATGTGCAGCAGTCCCGTGGCGGGGTCGAGAAGAAAATCGTAGGCAGCGTCGCTCAATGCTTCGCATTGGTCTGCCAGCGTCCTGGCGAAACGCACCCTTTCACCGGCCACCTGGCCTCCGTTGAGGATACGGGTCCGCACCGAGCGCAGCCAGTTTTGTTCTTCGGCAGGATTATCGGGTTGGTCCAGCTCATCGAGCAACGGCAACAGGCCGTCGGGCAGCCCCTGTAGATCGTGCAGCGATAGGACGGTGTCAAGGGCGGAGAGCCGGCCGAACCGGCGGGGAACAGGCAGCAGATCCAGCCAGGGATATAGCCGTGCAATATCCTCCCGGTGGCTTTTTATCTGGGTCAGCAGCTTGTTCGCCCAAATGGCTGCCGTCGTCTTCCCTTGTTCATTTGAACCTGGCTTCGCCCGGCCTGTTGCGGACAGCAGGGCATGTAGCAGCGATTCGATCTTATCCAGCCGCTTCACTACGCCGCTGACGGAATAGACATCGGTGTCCGGCTGATCGAAGATAGATTTCAATTCCTTCGCCTTGACGAAAACGTCGACGCCGGGCTGGTCCAGGAAAACGGCAGCTGTCGTATGGAGACCCTCGAAAATCCTGCTGCTGACGGCCGGCTCACCGGGCAGCGCCAAAAAACCCTGGCGCAAGGTCAGCAGATGTCCCACCAGGTTGCCGCTATCGACGGCCGAGACGTACCTGGGTGGTAATGGCTGGCCGGACCTGGTATCGTACCAATTGAAAAAATGCCCATGATACCGCTGTAGACCCGCCATTGCTGTAAGCGTAAGGCCGCAACGATCCAGCAGCTGCCCCCCGGCGATGTAGCCGAAATCTGCGGCGGCCAGCGCAGACAGCAGGGACAGCCCCATATTGGTAGGAGAGGTTCGATGAGCGATGGCAGCGACAGGCTGCTCCTGGTAGTTGTCGGGCGGCAGCCAGTTCTCATCGGCCGTAATAAACTCTTCAAAGTAAGACCAGGTCTTACGCGCAGCAATATGCAGAAATTGTTCCTGTTCCGGTAGCAGCTTTTCCGTTCTCCTTTTCAGCGGCACACCCAATCGCCAAACGATCACTGGCGCTATCAGCCAACCAGCCAAAATGGGTATCATGGTGTATAGTACCGGGCTATCTTCGAACCCGAGATAGCCTGCCACCGCTATTGCGGTAAGCGGGCAGATCCATAGGACCCCGTATACCGGCCCAATGGCATTGCGGATACCCCTGGATACAGCCGCGGAAGAAGACCATTGGAGCAGCCGTTTGCGGCTGAAGATCATCCGCCAGTTGGTGCGAAAGATGGCATTCATATTCACCAGCGCTTCAAAAGGAAGGACCACCCATCCGAATACGAACCGGACCAGTGCGTCCCTTATCGACCTGCCGACCTCGGCTATATGCGACCGGTAGTCAAGGTAGGGCGGTTTGTTCAGCAACTGCCAGGCCGCCGAAAGCAGCGAAGGCAACAGCAGGATCGTGGAGATCGCCAGGGTCCAGAACCAGGCATATGGCAGCACCGTCCAGCCGCATAACAAAAGAAGAAATAAGGTAGCGGGCAGCAGGCTCCTGCGAAGGTTGTCGAACAGCTTCCAGCGTGACAAAACGGAAAGGTGGTTCTTTGTCAGCCGCCCCCGGCCATTGGGTACAAACGGCAGCATCCAGGCGCCGACCTGCCAGTCGCCCCTTATCCATCGGTGTCGCCGCCTCATATCTGCCAGGTATAGAGCGGGATTTTCTTCATAAAGGTTGACGTCGCTGAGCAGGCCGCATCGGGCATAGCAGCCCTCCAGGAGGTCATGGCTCAGGATGCGGTTTTCAGGAAAAACTTCATGTATGGCCTGTTCGAATAGGTCTACGTCATAGATTCCCTTCCCTATGAAAGAGCCCTCCCCAAAGAGATCCTGGTAGACGTCGGACGACGCCCTTGTATAGGGATCGATACCCGTAGCATCGTCCTGCATACGTAGGTAGAGTGTCGGCATGGACTTCGGCATCGCCGTCGCCAGGCGGGGCTGCAGGATGCCATAGCCTTCAGTGACCCGCTTTTTATGCGGGTTATAGAACGCGTGGTTCAGCGGGTGCGCCATCGCTTCGATCATTCTTCGGGCCGCCTCCCCCGGTAGCCCGGTGTCGGTGTCCAGCGTGATGACATATTTCACGCCCGATAATACGGAGGTCTCCCCTTCGACGACAGAAAACTCATTTTTTCCGGCGCTCCTCAAAAATGCATTCAGCGCCGCCAGCTTTCCGCGCTTTCGCTCATACCCCATCCATTTTTTCTCCTGCGGGTTCCAGGTCCTGGGCCGGTGAAAAAGAAAAAAGAGATCTTTTCGCCCGGGACAGTATCGTTCATTCAGCGTCCGGATGCCCGACCTCACCTGCCTCAGCCAGCGCGCGTCTTCAAAAAGCACTTCTTTATCGGCATCGGGAAGGTCTGTAAGCAGGCCGAAGTGAAGATTCGCCTCCTGGTTTGCCAGGAATCGTATCTCCAGGTCTTCGAGCAGCGATTCGATATCCCCTGTCCCTGTGAGCAGGGTGGGTATCGCGACGAATGTCCGGTATTCGGCAGGTATACCCTTGGAAAAGTCCATGGAAGGCATCAACTCAGGCTTCACCAGCAGGGTTGAAAGCCAGTTGACCAGGGCGACAGCCAACTGCGCCGCCCCCCCGAGACTCAACACCGCGGTTAGCCAAAGCAGCCAGTTATGATGCACTCCATACCTGTAAGCGATATACCACATGCCTGCCGCGGGAACGACGGTCAGCACGAAAATGCAAAGGAGATAGATCGTCAACGGGCGGCGTCCGCAGAAATGAAGAAGTTGATCCACCGGTGAATAACGAACCTGGGCCGACCATTCCGTCTGCCGTCGGCCCTTGTCGACAAGAAAGTACCCGATATGGTCCTGTCTTTTGGCGCCCGGGCCCTGCACATCCGGTCTTGCCGGTTCTCCACCCTTGCCCGACAGCTCCAGCGCTTTCATGGCCACCTCCTTTTCCGACAGCGCGGAAGTCTTGGCAATCGATTCCACGACATGTCTGTACCGGTCCCTCGTAGCAAAGTTCATCCGCGGATAAGCGCCGGAGGGGTCCTTTCGCAACACCTGCTCTACCGCGCTGAGGGCTTCCACGAAATCGCGCCAGTCCGTCGCACTGATGACGCGAAGGGTACCGATGCTGTTGCGAATAGAGACCTGGTCGGCGGCCTGTTTTTGATTTTCCTGCCGGACCAGTTCCGTACTGCTGGTTCCTGCAGCGGATAGCTGTTGTTCCATCCACGTAAGAGACAAAGCAAGCGCCGGTCCCTTTCCCTGCAGCTTCCGGGTGAAGGCGGCCACGAACGGGCTATCCAGGACCGGCCGTGACCTGGCCATGTCGGCAATGGACAGGATCAGATTGGCGGGATCTTCCCTGGCCACGGTCGTCATTTTATCTGCCCAGTAGCCGGCGAGGTTGTCGTCGATACGGTCCAATGCTATTTTACCGGCAACCCTCCGCAGGTTCTCGATCACGGCCAGACGCAGCATGATCGGGATCGCCCACAATTCGCCAAGGGTCAGCAGCGTGGTAGTTTGATAGGCGGCGACGAAACTGTTGAGACTGTCCTCGTCTACCCGGCCGTCGCTGTGCGATATGATCTCCAGCGCTATATCGTATACGCGGGGAAGTCCTGCGGAATTGCCACCCGCCAGGCAAGGCAGCCCTTCGCTGTAGCCCTTCGGCAGATGTGTTCGCGCTATGAGGATCTGCTCTTCGATAAGATAAAAATTATCCAATAGCCATTCGGCCGCGGGAGTAACTGTTCTCTCCGACGTGAGACTTTCAACCAACATCGTACGAACCTCCCTTAGAATATGCTCGTTATCGTCCAATCTTTTTAAAAGCTGATCACTGCATTTGCGGGGCAGCAATTTATGCGCGGCAGCCAATACCGCCCCATGGCGGACCAGCTGATCGAGGCTGTAGAGTTCGGATCGCAGCGGTTCTTCCTCACCGTAATTTCTGAAGGAATTGTTCCTGTAAAAAAATGTACGCCAATGCGAAAGTATGTCGAGGACCGTGTTGGTTGTAATTTTCAGATTGTGATAGTTAAAAGAGAGATAATGACACAAAATGCCGGTTAAAGGTACGCACTTCAAAGTAATACGGCGATATTCATTTATTAGGGTTACATTACATCCATCGCCACTTCTCTACGGCAACGATTACTTTTTCAGCGCAAGGTTTTTAGTAAATAATTTAAAACATTCACTTTTTAAAATGTTAACTATGAGACTTTCTGAGTTTATTTTATTGAATGAACAGGAAAAAAAATCGACTGTCCTTCACAGGGGTGTCCTTCTCGCCAAGAGAAGCAGCTTTGACTCCATGGTATTTTTGTTCCAGCTCGGCAGTTATTATGTGGAAGCGTATTGCAATCCGGCGAATAAGGCGATCGAAGAGTATAGGATGTTTGAAAACATCGAAGCGCTGCAACCTTATTTGGAAGCCATTCCACTCGATGAGCTGCTGAACTGAGCGTATCATCGTTTCATTGTACGTTATCCCGTTCTTTGCAACGGGATAATTTATTTGGCCATGCCGGAGAGAAGCTGTATCTTTACATCGTTAATTTGAGTTCTGCATTTGTATTTGTTAATTTATCCCGCCTCACGATCAGGATTTCTTTTCCTTTACATTGTTTGCTTTTCTCATATCTTTTTTACTTTTCAATTTTTTAGTATGAACATTTACGTTTCTAATTTGAGCTTCAACGTACAAGATGAAGACTTAAGAGAATTTTTTGCCCCTTATGGTGAAGTGACCTCCGCGAAAGTCATCATGGATAAAATAACGAACCAATCCCGCGGATTTGGTTTTATCGAAATGCCTGATGAAGCGGCTTCAAGAAAGGCGATCGCCGAGCTGGATGGTGCCACCGTCGAAAACCGGACCATCAAGGTAAACGAAGCCAGGCCTAAGGAGGACAGACCGTCCCGCAGTGAGAACGGCCGCAATTTCAACAACGCCAACAGCTACAATAAAAACAGGTATTGATATTGTTTGAATTGAGTTAAAAGGTCCGGTTCGCCGGACCTTTTTTTATGCCCTCTCGTCATGTTGACATAGCAGATAATCTCTATCTTTGCAAAGGCTATCTCACCCCCGAAAAGGAACGCATGAAGAAAATAGGATTTTTATCATTCGGACATTGGTCAGACCATCCAGCCTATAAAACCCGTACGGCAAGTGACACGTTGCTTCAATCCATCGATCTGGCCGTTGCTGCCGAAGCCATCGGTCTGGATGGCGCTTATTTTCGGGTACATCATTTTGCGGCTCAGCTGGCATCTCCATTTCCATTGCTTTCAGCCATCGGCGCCAAAACAAGCAAGATAGAGATTGGGACAGGTGTTATCGACATGCGTTATGAAAACCCCCTCTATATGGTGGAAGACGCGGGAGCTGCCGATCTGATCTCGGGCGGGCGATTGCAATTGGGGATCAGCAGAGGTTCACCCGAACAAGTCATCGATGGGTGGCGTTATTTTGGGTATGAACCGGCTGAAGGACAGACGGACGCAGACATGGGACGCAATAAAGCGTTGCAATTTTTGGATAAGCTCAAAGGTGTCGGGTTTGCCAGGCCCAACCCCAACCCAATGTTCCCGAATCCGCCAGGCTTATTACGACTGGAGCCTTACTCCGAGGGATTGCGGGAACGTATCTGGTGGGGAGCCGCCTCCAATGCTACGGCTATCTGGGCGGCCGAGAACGGAATGCACTTGCAAAGCTCCACCTTGAAATTCGACGAAAGCGGAAAGCCCTTCCATGTACAACAGGCAGAACAGATCCGATTGTACAAAGAAGCGTGGAAAAAAGCAGGACATCAGCGTGAGCCAAGGGTTTCCGTGAGCCGGTCTATTTTTGCATTGATAACGGAGCAGGACAAATATCTATTTGGACGGGACGCCAAAGGAACCGATCAATTCGGGTATATAGAAAAAGACAAACGCGCCATTTTTGGAAGAAGCTATGCCGGAAGCCCGGATCAGCTCATCAGGGAACTGGCCCAGGACGAAGCCATCCGGGAGGCGGACACACTTCTTTTGACCATACCCAATACATTAGGGGTTGACTACAATATACACATACTGTCGTCTATCTTAAAGCATGTGGCGCCAGGATTAGGATGGCGTTAAATAGTAATGCTCCTGGCGACGCCAGGAGCATTTTTTGAAGCGATCAAAAACTTAAAACTTATATCTCAAAGAGATCTTAAAGCTCCTCCCAAGCAATGGCCGCGCCAAAAATATATATTGACCTGCTGCGGCGCTTTGGATCTCACCCTGCCGTGGATTACCTTCTGTAAGACCTAAGGAATTAGTAAGATTGTCAACAACTCCAAAAAGTGAAATTTCATTGGTAACTTTTATCTGGGCGTCTATATCGACTTTCGTATAGCCCGGAAGGACCTGAGAGTTCGCTACATCTGTATAACGCTTCCCTTCATATTCTATCGGTGATTGCAGGCGAAGACGGTTGTGAAAAAGATTGAATCCCGGAACAACTCTAAAAGAGGCGCTCGGTACCCTGATGAGCCTGTTGCCGTTGTAATTGTATTTTTGCGTCAGCGTCCCCCCGGAAACCACATCTGCAACAAGCCCCTGATATTCTCCATGCTGCAATGTCGCCGTCGCCGAAGCATCAAACCATTTCACCGGATATATGCTGCCTTCGAATTCAAGACCAAATGTCTCCGTGTTGGCCATAGCATTCACAGTAGTGAATCCGTTCAAGGTGCTGACTGTATTGGTAAACCCCACGTTATGGTACTTTGTCCAGAATCCTGTACCATACACAGAGAATAGCCTGCGGGCATATTTGAATCCAAGCTCACCGAGATCCATTGTCTGGGTCACAGGTGTCGCATTGACATTGGTATAGTAAGTAGCAAACCCGGGAATACGGGCCGCAGAAGTATATCTGCCAAAGAGACCCATGTTGTCTGAAAGCTGATAATCTACTCCCAATGTCCAGGTAGTGTAATCAAAATGATGGTTATAGCCTTGCCATACTCCGTTCCCGGTGGTTATCTGGGATGTCGCATATGTACCTAAGTTTACGGTTTTCGATTGTTCTACGACTCCATCCGTCTGTGCATATTCCCAGCGCACTCCACCATCGATACGCAAGGCGGGCGTTATCTGCCATTCATCACTGACATAAAGCGCATTGGTTGTTTGTTCGCCATTGGCATCCGCCCACTCGTATCCATATTGGGACACCCCGTTATCGGAATAGGTACGTATGATCTTTCCCGTGTCATCCAGGGCCACGATATTCAACAATCTTGAATTATTTTGAACGTCCAGATAGACTTTTGAAGAATACCTGGAAAAATTTTCAGAAAAGTGAGAATAATAGTAACCAAAGTTAAAATCGTGCTTGGATGATCCCGTATAAAAAATATGCGAGAGATGGAGATCGTTGGTAACCTCTGAAACAGGCATCGTAATTCCTCTCAATCCGCCTTGAATGACAAGACCGTTGCCGTTTTGGTTGGCAGAGTTATATAATGCGCCGGTAGTTACATATTGAAAACCCAATTGAGTAGCGCCAGGAGCTTGTGACAAAAGGCCCGATTGAGCCCTGTAAAATGAATCGGCAGTTAATAAATTCAACGCAAATAGCCCAT
>DASZWE010000603.1:0-5473 GCA_035546735.1 Puia sp. | reverse complement strand
TAGTGACGCCTTAATATATTACGAATGCAATGAGGTTTTAACCTGGAGGACAAAGCCCTCGGGAACATTCACCAGGCTGGCGATCTCAGACACAGTATGGGAGGTGTTAAGCAATAGCGATTTGACGACCTCAAAGTGTCTTTTTTTCCTGTCCTTCCTCTAAACCCTTTTCTATCCCTTCTTTCAGTCCACGCCGATAGAAAGGGTCATTTTCTATCTTAAACCATTTTGCTACACTTTCCATAATAATGTTAATTTCAGATTCCAAGTTGCGCAAATTCCCTAAAATACGCAACTGTTGGAGACGCCGGTCCTTCGAAAGATCCCCTTCCGAAAAAGCAGAAACCCCTTTTATTATACTTGATACAGCTTCCAGGCAATCCTGATCTCCGAAATTACCTAAGATACCCAGCATTTTCTCCTCCGGGTTATCAGCCCTCATAAAACAATCGATAGTCGATGGCGGACAAATTGATCAGATGGTATTTAAAATTCAGCTGCCCAAGATCAATGTGATCCGGCATATGCGGCGCTCTAAAATCAGGTGTTTTCACCCTACCTTTTCCCTCATTATTTGTCAACCTTGCATTGCCCCCTCTGGACTCCCGCCATAACCGCCCCAATTTCTTTCGCCCGTCAACCACTTTTCCATGAAAAAACTACTCCACGTGGGAAAGCTACGGACAGACCTCCTATTTCTTGTCTTCTGAAATATCCAATACCTGCTGCCGGGTCGAATCCGGGAGGTCCTTCAAAGCTTTCTTTACATCCTCCAGGTCCCCGCGACGTGCCCAGACACCTGCCTTCGTTGACGCATCATGCGGATCAGGTCTTTTCTCCATATCCATCTTATCGACCAGCGCAACGTTATCCATGACCAGCACCCGGGCATAAAACGCCCTGGTATGCTTTAGATACGCGAAGTCGACGAAGTAAAGCGTATCCGGCTTCGAATCAATCACCGTGTCCCTCCATCTGCAGGAATACCTTTCCAAAAGGAAGGAATTGGGATCGGCAAATTTGGATTCCAGCTCCAGAAAGGCAGTCCTTACATACTCGCGCGGCTCCGCCTCATACATCGATCTGTCAAGATTCACAAAGGAGTGGTTTTCCCTGACATTCTCCTGATCATGCGTTCTACGTGGAAATAGGGCCGCTAGTACAAAGGCAGCAACAGTCACTATCACGGCGAGCTGGGTGCTCATATACAAATACGGCTCGATACGAGGTCTTTGCACGATCACCGCCAATACGATACCGACAAAGACCCCCACAACCCAGGCAGCCAACGCCAAAATCAGTATGGTGAAAAACACGCCCCAGTCTGCCTCATGCTTTATTATAAAGATAGAAAGTACAAAAGCCGGCGATAAAGCCAGAACGCCCAGCGCAATAAGGTTGACTTTCCGGACTGTCATATCTCCCCAAATTTAGGACTGATCGATATTGAATATATTATGAAACAAATTTGATAAAAAAACGTCCGTTTCGATAGCGGAGTTCCGGCAATTATTTAATAATTTAAATTATCAATCATTTCGAAACTCCAATTCCCATTACTCGCCTCTTGTATACATGTAACTATTTATCCTAACGAATAAATTTCTAACGACCATGCACAATTCTACCAGCAGGCCAGTGCTCTTTATTGCATTGCTCTTATCCTCACAGTTATTTACGACCACCGTTGCTAACGCCCAAATCTCCTGGCCCCAGGGTCAGCTCCTGCCGTCCTTCCCGGCGCCCGCCAGCAACCAGGACCTGTTCTATCTGAATGAAACTTCCTGGCGCTGGGAAGCTGAAGGACCTTCCATCAGCCACCACACAGGCCGTCTGGAAACAGATGGCTGGCTCTGCCAGACAGGCATCGACGCCGCCAATCAGCATATGGTCTTTGGTCCGTATGATACCTCCCTCACTGCGGGGCAATACAATGCGGAGTTCAGAATGAAGACAGACAACAACACAGCCAACAATGATACAGTAGTGGAAATAGATGTCCGGGATGCTACCACGGGAGCCACCCTTGCCTATCAGGCAGTGACCCGTCTGCAATTCCCCATTGCCGGCGACTATACCAGCTTTACATTGCCCTTCACCATGCCCGTTAGTCACCACGCGATCGAGCTGCGTGTCTTCTGGCGGGGATCGGCCTATACCAAAGTGGATTTTGTCGCCGCACATCAGGACAATACCGCCGAAATGTATCTGTTCTCCTCACTGAAAGGCCTCGTCAATAGAACGCAGCCGCGCCTGTTCTCCTACGAAGGCGACGCCTTTGCGGAAGGGCCCTACACCTGGCTGCAGTCATTGGGGCTCACCTGGACGGAACATACCGACAGGTGGGAGCTGCTTACCAAATACAAGAGCGAGGTGGCCGGCCTCATAGTCTATGATCCGGCACAGCCGCATACAGTGAACCTCGCCACCATGCTGGCAAAGGATAAAAACGCGGTGATTGCTTCCCCCTCTTTATTGGCCCGCCTGACCGCCGCCCCTTATAATTTTCCCATATTGATGGATCTACGCGGACAGTTCACCAGCAAGCTGCAGGTATACCAGACCCTGTACAATACTTATTGGCCAAACCTGGATCATCGTATGCTCATTGGGTTGAGTCCGGACGCGCACCGGGCCGGGTTACGCGAATATGCCGCTGCCCTGGGCGCTGCCGTGATATGGCTGGATCCAAATGTATCGGGTGAGAGCGAGCTGCTGAACAGCTTCTTATCTTCCATGCCGGCGGGTTCTGTCGTTACAGGCTGGTGGCCGGATGAGGGCTCGGGTATCACCCGGGCGTCCAGCTACGGGATAGCAACGGTGGCCAGCGATTACTGTTCCAATCTGACCATGCACAGCGGTACGTCCAGGACGGTAGCGGTCAAGCCGATGCCTGCCAGGCCGGCATTGCAGAATAAAATTTATGTCGCCTTCATCCTGAGCGACGGCGACAACTTACAGTATGTCGAGCATTTGATGCGCAAGCTGTGGAACAATCCTGATCGGGGCTCGGTGCCGATGGGATGGACCCTCTCTCCGGCCATGCTGGACGCCATGCCGGGGGCGCTGAATTATTATTATCAGACAGCCACCGATAATGACAATCTGATCTCGGGCCCATCCGGGTATGGCTATGCCTATCCCAATAACTTCCCCAACGCCACATCGCTCAACCAGTATGTCGCGAAATCGGAAGACTATGACAAGCGAGCCGGGTTCCGGGTTGTCACGGTTTGGAATACCATCACGGGTGGCATCAACCAGAATGTCGGGGAAGCCTATGCAAGTCACGCTCCCTCCCTGCTGGGGCTGACAGCCCAGAATACCGGCGGACCGCTGACCATCTACGATCAGACCCTGCCGGGCATGCCCCTGTCCTGCAATTACTGTACGGGGGAACAACCGATGAAAGACGCCATTGCTTCCGCCGCCGCCGGATGGAATGGGACTTCCCCCCGCTTCATCATCATCCAGGCGCAGCCATGGACAGACGTAAAGCCAACCAATTTTAAGAATGTGATGAACTCGTTGAATTCGGATTATGTGGTAGTACGTCCGGATCATCTCTTCCAATTGCTGCGGGAAGCCAATGGACTTCCTGCGGACCCGATACCCTCGGGCGTCGATATCACCGACCTCAGCGGAGGGGTCGTCAGCGCTCAATACCAGACAGGCTCTCCAACGGGCGAGGAATATCCCAATCTCATCGATAACAACGTCGACAAGAAATACCTCACCTTCAATCCCTCCGCCTGGATACAATATCAGGCCCCGTCACAGTACGTGGTGACAAGCTATACGATATCCTCGGCCAACGACTTCCCCGAACGTGATCCGCTGAACTGGACATTACAGGGTTCAAATGATGGCAGCAGCTGGACGACGATCGATACACGCAGCAACGAAGATTTTCCCAACCGCCTGCAGAGAAGGATCTTCAGCTTTACTAACTCCACGGCCTATCAGTATTATCGCTTTAATATGTCCAATAACAGCGGATCCATCCTGCAGCTGGCGGAGATCGAATTATTTGGACAGGCTGCGGGAACGCCCTCCATGCATGCCGGCGCCATAAGCCAGGCTACGACAAATACGATCACCCCGTCTGCCGCTATCTACCCCAATCCCGTAGTGGCAAAATTGTATATCGCAGGCCTGCCGGAAACCGCCTGGCTGGAAGTATACAATGGCATGGGGCAGCGCAAACTTTCAGCTTCAGGAAGGTCCATCGATGTCAGCAGCCTGGAGCCGGGAGTTTATTTTGTAAAGGTCAGGTCGGGCCAGCAGGTAACGACCTATAAGTTCATTAAGATAAACTAACACGAGAACGCCGGGCCTGACGGCCCGGCATTTTTTACCGGGACCTAAGGTATCATCTGTCTTTTAGGCTGCCGGCGCCAGCAGCTCGATTCGAAAAGTAGTTCCCTCCTGTTCCCCGCTCCGCACGCTGATATCTCCTCCATGCGCCTTTATGATCTGGCTGACGATGGCAAGCCCCAGCCCAAAGGAAGCTTCGCCCGCCGTACCCGGGCGCTTTACGCTGGCATCCACGGTGAACAGCTTCCCTTCCATGTCCTTGGGAATACCAATCCCCTTGTCACTGACAGTGATGATGGCCTTGCCCTCTTCCCGATCCAGCCGGATCGTAATGTCCGCCCCCACGGGACTGAACTTGATGGCATTGTCCACCAGGTTGATGATGACGCGCCAAAGCTTGTCATGATCTGCAGGAAGAGTGACAGGCTCTGCCTCAAGGCGGATCGTTTGCTTCTTCTCGCCCGCGCGGAATTGCAGGGTAGCCACACAGGACTCCAATAATCTCTCCAGCGCCACCGGCTCCATCTTTAAGCTACCCATGGGCAGGTCCAACTGCATGATCCCGCTGACCAGATGGAGGGAGCTGTCTGCACTATGCCTGATCAGGTTTAATAAGGTCATCGACTGCTGGTCGACCCCCTCCTGCTGCTGTAACAGGCTCACGGCGGAAGATATCGCCCCCACAGGATTGCGCAGATCGTGTGCAATGGTCTTGAGACTCCGGAGATACATGGCCTGATCCTCGTTCAATGCCTTTATCGCCATCTGCGTTTGCCGGTTCTCGGCACGCAGCGCTTTATTGAGTGCGTTCAGCTGCAGGATATGCGCATTCGACCTCCGCGCGCTCCGGCGGATCAGCAGCGCAATGATCACCAGCATAAAGGCGATCAGCAAGGCCAACGCCAGATAGGCCGTCTTCTCCTGGTCCCGTCGCTGCAGGTCGTGAATGGTATTCTTGTCTTCCAGGTGTACCAGCGCATCCGGCACATCGATGGTCGACCCGAAAGTTCCGGCGGCGTAAAGAGAGTCTTTCCGCTCCGTCAAAGCATGCAATGACTGCCATGCCTGCAAAAGGTCCCCCGATCTGGCAAGCCATTCCGCATGCAGATCCTGCCAGGCCAGGCTCATATCGGTGTCGGGCCTTTGATCCAGCATC
>DASZWE010000602.1:0-5774 GCA_035546735.1 Puia sp. | reverse complement strand
CCTGCCGCCAGTCCGAAGATATTGAGGGAAGAATACAGCTTGTTGCGGGTGAGATTCCTAATGGCGATCTTTAAATAATTTCTGAACATAATATTAGTTTGTCAGGAATGGCGCTATGCGGTGGTGGGTACGAAAACAATGCCAGCCAGTTTCTTAGCTGATAATCAGTGGATTGCCGGGAGGGGTGGGGCGTGGGTGTTCGCTTTTGATACGAACAGTGTACTATTTCACCTTTAAGGAGCCTACGATCTGGTCAGCCGTATCTTCCCATTGGCCTCGCAGCCTGTCAATGCAGTTGAATGTGAAGAGGACGATCTTGCCGTCCACGATGATAAAGAAGTAATAGTTGAAGACCTTTTGATCGGCGGCGGTAGAATGGAATTTAAAAAAGCCGACATTCTTTCCGTTCACTGTCCTTACGCCGTGATCCAGGATGAAAAGGTCCGACCGTTGCTTTTTTAGCTGGTCCATTTGAAAATCCACGAAGGCTGCCATCTGGCTTTCGCCGGCCGACTGTGCTGTCTGCGAGGCAAGGAGGTTCACCTCGCCATCGTCGTCGGTGAGGACCATGGCGGGTCTGTCCCTGCTACGGTATTTCAGCGCCCACATCTCGTCCGACATTTCGGCCATCTTTTTGGGCACCATCAGCTCCACCTTGCCTTCAAATAAGGTGATGCTTTTCAGCCGCCCCTGGGAAAATCCAAGCAGGGGTAATAGCAGCAGCACGAGCAGTCCTATCGTGTTTTGTTTTGTCATCCGGGCGGAAGATACGACATGTACCGTCCTAAAAAAACAACCGGGATAAGTGGACATCCGTTGTCTCGAAATCGTACAGTTTGCCGGCCTTGGATGTGTTTAAAATTATGATAATCATATTTTTATGGGTCCGGCACCACTTTGGCTGCTTTTTTTGACAAATCGCTGTTATGCTGAGACATTATTTGCTGGTAGCCTACCGCAACCTGACCAGGAACAAGGCTTTTTCCGCCATCAATATCCTCGGGCTTGCCCTGGGGCTGACCTGTAGTCTTTTTATCGGGCTTTGGGTGCATGATGAGCGCAGCGTGGATCAATTCAATATTCATTCGGACAGGCTTTATGCTATCTATCAGCGACAGCATACGGGCGGGATCATCAAACCACAATACAATCAACCGGGCATTTTGGCGGACGAGTTGAAACGGGTATTGCCGGAGGTACAATATGCCAGTGGCGTGACCCCGGACGAGGTCAATACGTTCGAGGGAAATAACAAGATATTAAAGGAAGATGGTATTTATGCAGGCAAGGATTTCTTTACCATGTTCACCTATCCTTTGTTGGAGGGTGACAAGGCTACTGTCCTGAGCGAATCGCCCAATATTGCTATTTCGCGTAAAATGGCCACCGACCTTTTTGGCAGCCCCCATGCGGCCATCGGGCAACCAATGCTCCTGAATAATGGATCGACCATGAAGATCACGGGCGTATTCGAGAATGTTCCTGAGAATGCTTCCAGCCAATTTGACTATGTCATCAACTGGGAGTTTTTCCTTAAGGGGCATAAGAATATGCAAAGTTATAACAATACGGGCGTCCATTGCTATGTCATGCTGAGAGAGGGCGCCGACCCGGCGAAATTTGGTAAGGAAATTGTTCATTTCCTCGACAAGTACGCCCATCATGAAAAGGGCTATTGGGTGGAGCTGGAGACCCAGCGTTGGGATGAAATGTATCTGCATAATAGATTCAATGACGAGGCGCAGTTGGAAGGCGGTCGGATTGAATATGTTCGCCTCTTCAGCATCGTAGCCGTTTTTATCCTGCTGATAGCCTGCATCAATTTTATGAATATTACCACCGCCCGGAGTGCCAAGCGTGCGAAGGAAATAGGGGTGAGAAAAGTGGTAGGGGCCATGCGCATGGCACTGATCCGTCAGTTTATAGGAGAGGCGATGCTACTGGCATTTATTTCCATGTTCGTGGCATTGTTGTTGCTGGCCCTGTTGCTGCCGGCCTTTAACATGCTCACGGAAAAGCATATTGCTTTCCCATCGGGTGTTGCTTTCTGGACGGGCATCCTGGGAGTTGCTCTTGTCACGGGGTGTATTGCCGGCAGCTATCCGGCCCTGTTCCTTTCTTCCTTCCGGCCGGTGAGCGTGCTGAAGGGAACCGCAGGGATCCAGGGGATCCAAAGGTTCCGAACGAGGAGGAGCGTGTCGAAGCAGCTCCGACGAAGTTCTCTGAAACTGGGGCGGGGGAATCTGCTGTTCCGGAAGGGGCTGGTGGTGTTCCAATTTGTCGTCTCTATCGTACTGATCGTCGGCACCATCGTTGTATCCAGGCAGGTAAATTATATCCGGACAAAGGACATTGGATATGCCAAGGAGAATCTTTTGTATATCCCGCTGGAAGGCGATCTGAATGGGAAGTACAACCTGTTCAAACAGGAAATGCTGAGGCTGCCCGGTGTCAAGTCCGTCTCGCATATTGGTGATCCTCCTACCAATATCACCAGTTCTACCTGGGGCATCGACTGGGAAGGGAAGGATCCCAATTCAAAACCTACCTTTGGTGATGAGGAGGTGGCTTATGATTTTGCCAAGACGATGGATATACAGGTGCTGCAGGGGCATGATTTCAGGAAAGATATGGCTACGGACAGCATCGGGTATATTCTGAATGAAGAGGCCGTCCGGATCGTTGGCTATAAGGACCCTATTGGAAAGCCCTTTACCATGTGGGGCAGGAAGGCAACCATTATCGGGGTCGTTAAGGATTTTAATTTCAACTCGCTGCATATACCTATACGCCCGTTTATATTGTATCTGGGTGACAATCCCTGGGGTGGTACGACGCTGGTAAGGACGGAGCCCGGGAAGACGCGGCAGGTATTGGATGGGGTGGCGGCGTTGTGGAAGCGGATGAACCCTCAATTTCCTTTCACCTATCAGTTCTCGGATGAGGAATACGACAAGCTGTACAAGAGTGAATTGATGGCGGCCCGGCTGTCCAACTGGTTTGCGGGACTGGCCATTGTCATTTCCTGTCTGGGGTTGTTGGGGCTGGCCATGTTTACCGCGGAGCAGCGTACCAAGGAGATAGGTATACGGAAAGTGCTGGGCGCCAGTGTAGGGTCTGTGTTCAGGCTGCTGTCGGGTGAGTTCCTGCTGCTGGTGTTCCTGTCGCTGGTGATCGCTACGCCCCTGGCCTGGCTGGCTATGAGCAAGTGGCTGCAGGATTATGCCTATCATACGAATATAAGCTGGTGGATGTTTGTCCTGGCCGGGGTGGCGGCGCTCGTGATCACCTTCCTGACTATTGGGTTTCAGACCGTCAGGGCGGCGTTGAACAATCCGGTGACCAGCCTTCGGAGCGAATAGCCTGGCAGGCAAAGCGTCTTCGGACAGGACCGATCCACTAACAAAGTCAGGAGAGAGGGCTGTATCGTGAAATTGCTGTATTTTCAGATGTGATGCCTAGAATGTTCGCTTTCCATTGTCTGACTATCCTGCTGTTATCTTGTTCCTTTGGGCCCGTTGTTGGGCAAAAGAAGAATGCCGGCTTTGAACTGCATATCCACAAGGCATCCGGTCCAGTCGTTATCGATGGATGGCTCCGTGAACCTGACTGGCAGACAGCCGACAGGGCGGGCGACTTCTTTATGGTGCTGCCGATGGATACTGACTGCGCCCAGGTGCGGACGGAGGTCCGGATGACCTATGACGACCGGTATCTTTACCTGGCGGCGGAGTGTTATAATGGCCTGCCGGGTCCGGATATGGTGGAGTCGTTGCGGCGGGATTTTGCTTTTCTGAAGAATGACAATTTCATTTTCTTTATGGATACGTTCGAGGACCAGACCAATGGTTTCACCTTTGGCACCAATGCTGCCGGCGGTCAATGGGATGGACTCATGTACGAGGGGGGCAAGGTAGACCTTAGCTGGGACAATAAGTGGACATCGGCTGTGAGACGATTTGAGGACAGGTGGGTATTGGAGATAGCGATCCCTTTTAAAACGCTGCGGTACAAAAAAGACGTCACCCGTTGGGGTATCAACTTTAGCCGAAACGATCTGAAGACCACGGAGAAATCCGCATGGGCGCCTGTGCCGCGGCAGTTTCCCACCGCCTCGCTGGCGTATACGGGCGTATTGGTTTGGGATGCGCCTCCTCCGCCGCCGGGTCCGAATATTTCCGTCATTCCTTATATGCTGGGGGGCGCTTCCCGTGATTATACGGGACATGGGCCTGTGGTCTATAAAAAAGAGATCGGGGGTGATATGAAGGTGGCGGTAACCTCCTCCTTGAACCTGGACCTGACGGTGAACCCCGACTTCTCGCAGGTGGATGTAGACAAGCAGGTAACGGATCTCAGCCGATATGAACTGTTCTATCCCGAGAAAAGGCAGTTCTTTCTGGAGAATGGGGATCATTTTACCAATTTCGGCTATCCATCCATCCGGCCCTTTTTCTCGCGACGGATCGGGCTGGGCGCACCCATCGAGTTTGGAGGACGTCTCAGCGGCAAGTTGGATCGCAACTGGCGCATCGGTGTCATGGATATGCAGACGGGGTCAGTGGATTCCACCGGGCTGCCTCAACAGAATTTTGCCGTTGTAGCCTTGCAACGGCGGGTCTTCGCACGAAGTAATATCGGGTTCCTTTTTATCAATAAGCAATCGCTGCATTACCAGCCGGGCAAGGATACCTCGCATCCTGCTTATTCGCTGTACAATCGTAATCTCGGATTGGAATTCAACCTGGCTTCATCCAATAATTATTGGACGGGTAAGGCATTACTGATAAAATCATTCAGCCCTGGTAAGCACGGAGACGACTACGTCCATGCGGGCAACTTACAATATACGGACAGGCATTGGATGATCGGGACGCAGTATGAGTATACGGGCAGCAATTTCAATGCGGAGGTAGGGTATGTACCCAGGCAGGGTTATTTCAAGTGGAACCCTACTCTATCCTACCTGTTCTTTCCCCGTGGGGGAGTAGTGCTCAGTCATGGTCCACAGGTGGTGTCAAATTATTATTATAACAGTGCATTTCATCATACGGATGATGAGACGGGCTTTACGTGGCTGGTTACTTTCAGAGATAAAAGCACCTTGTCAGGTGTGTTGATCCATGATTATGTGGAATTGCTGGCACCTTTCGATCCTACGAATACGGGCAGCGCTTTTTTGGCAAAGGGCAGCCGGCACAACTGGCAGACCGGGGGTTTCGACTATGTCAGCAAACCGCAGGCGTTGTTGACGTATGATGCGTCTTTCCGGTATGGGGGATATTATGCCGATGGGGTTAAGCTGACGATGAGTGGGGACCTGGGGTACAGGGTCCAGCCATATGTAAATGTGACGATGAATTTTTCTTATAACAGGCTGTCGTTGCCGCAGCCCTGGGGAGTGCAGTATTTCTGGCTGGTGGGGCCCCGGATTGACGTGACGATGACCAATACGTTGTTTTTCACTACGTATATTCAGTATAACCAGCAGATACACAATATGAATTTGAATACCCGGCTGCAATGGAGGTATAAGCCTGCTTCTGACCTGTTCCTGGTGTATACGGATAATTATATATCTACTCCGTTGTCGGTGAGGAGCCGGGCATTGGTGCTGAAATTCAATTATTGGTGGAATTTGTAAGGTTTTCGGGGTAAAATGACTACATTTGCAACCCGTTGCAGGAATGCACGGATCGGGAAGTAGCGCAGGCCGGTAGCGCACCTGGTTTGGGACCAGGGGGTCGCAGGTTCGAATCCTGTCTTCCCGACCA
>DASZWE010000601.1:0-5926 GCA_035546735.1 Puia sp. | reverse complement strand
TTCCATGGCGGCTTTTTTTTGCATACGCTGGCGATCCAGCCAGTACAGGAGGGCTGCCGCTGCCAGCAGCAGAAATCCCAGGAACCACCAGGTGCGCCAGAAAGGACCTCTTATAAGAATATTTACTTCTTTGATATGCGGGCTCATCTTATCCTTGCCATTGCGGGCATTGATCCGGAAGGTGTAGCTGCCCGGTGGAAGATAGTTGTACACCGCCTCGTTGGACTGGGCCGCTATCCAATTTTGGTCGAGGTTCTTCATCTGGTAGGTGATACCAAATGAATTTTGATAGGTGAGGGTGGAGAAGGCAAACCGGATCGAGCTTTCATCATGGTCCAGCTCCAGTGTCCCCTGCCGCGCCAGCGAGTCCAGGGATAACCATTTGTTCATAACCGCGATGCCCGTGATCTCTACGTCCGGTGGCTGCTCACTGCCGCCCGTGATCTGTTCAGGCTGGAAGACGATGATGTCGTGATTAGTGCCGAAGGCTATCCTTCCGTTGTGGAGCAGACATCCCGAAGCGGGGTTGAAGGCGTTGGAGCCGATGCCATCCGCCTCGCTGAAAGTACTTCTTACTTCATTGGGCAGGTTCAATCTGTTTAGCCCGTTGCGACAAGTGATCCAAAGCTGCCCTTTATTATCCCTCATTATATTGGTGATGCCTTCGAAAGGAATATCCCGGCCTTGTCTGGCCGTCTGTATTATTCCCGTGTAGACATTGAGCATATAGAGATTGTCCGATGCCACGGCATACAGGCTATCCGATATCTGGACGATGTCGTTGGTCGTGATAGTAGAGAGCTTTTCCGACCCGGGCTTGTCAGGCAGATAGTTATATAAGATGGTCCCGTCGCTGGGACGGATGTGGAAGAGGCCATTCTTTTGGGTACACGCCCAGCAGTCTCCCTTCCAGTCGAAATAAAGACGAATGATACTGCTATGCAACAGCTGCATATAGACGAAGGTGTTCGTCGCGGCAATCCATTTTATCAGGTCGCCTGAATGCGTGCCGAGCCAAAGATCACCGTTCCTGTCCTCCCCGATCTGGCGGATGGTGGAATGATGAAAGATGGGCGGCTCCAGCCTTTCGGTGCTGTGGGTAGAGGGGTGGGAGATATAGAGAACGCCGTGCTGATGTCCTCTCCAGAGGTCGCCATTGGAACGTTCATGTATACACCAGGGAGCCTGTTCCCCTGCGCGCAGACCTTGTGTCACATACCATCTGTCAATGGGATGAAAGCTGCTGTCATAGACAAAGAGACCGCTGCCCCAGGTGGAGACTACGATGTCGCCGTTGCGGATCTGCTGTATATCTGTCACGTCGGGAGTAAAAACGGTGTCCCGGCCCGGTCTTTTGTCGGGGATGGTTTGGAAGGCCTGGGCGTACGGGTTGAATCTATAAATGCCTTTGTCGGTGCCCAGCCAGATATTGCCTTCCCTGTCTTCCAACATACTCGATACATTGTCGTAATAGAGGCCGAACTCTCCCAGCATCCGGGATTGCAGCGGTTCGAAGTCCTTGCTGTTCTTACGTAGAATGGCGAGCACATTGAGACCGATGAACCAGATGGTACCATCCTTTTGTTCCCCGATGTGCCGGACCTCGTGGTATACGTCGTGCACGAGCCGGTCGAGGGAAGGATGCCATGGCGTTACCTTATTCGTATGGATATTGTAGGTATAGAAGGAGGAGCCCGGACCGCCATGGGGCCAGACATTGAGCCAGAAATTGCCCTGTTTGTCCAGGTAGCCGAGACCCGTATACCTATATTGCTGGTAATGTGCTATCACGGGATCGTGATCTGTGTTGTGATCGCGATAGGAGAGCGTCTGGCGGCGGATGTCGTATTTTACTACGCCGGAGTCCGATGTAAGATAATAGGCGTGGGAGACGCTGTCCTCGTAGATACCTGTCGCCGACCAGCCGGCTGGCATTTGAAATGGGACATTTTTGCGGTTGAAAGCCCTGGCCTCCTCATCATACGCGAGGACGCCTTTATAGTTGAGGAAGAGAATGATATTTCCTTCGTAGTCGATGTGGATATTGCCTTCCAGTCCGCTGAGTTCCGGCTCCGGCCAGTCGATCTGCACCGGGTGGTATTGAAGATTTTCAAGATCGATGTAGCCTACCTTATTGTACTCGCATATTACCCAGAGCCGGTTCTTTTTATCCAGCCGGATGGCCAGGACGACGTCGTTGGGAAGGGCGTTGCGGCCTTCGGATTTATGATGCCAGAGGGTAAAGCGAGTGCCGTCATACCGTTGGAGGCCGCTCATGGTGGCTATCCAGATATAGCCTTTGGCATCCTGCTCGAGTCCATTTACCACATTGGAAATCAGTCCATCACGCATGCCCAGGTGGGAAAAGAGGTATTGCTGCTGGGCCGGCAGACGGGTGCAGGCGAGAAGGGCTGCGGTGAGATATATTAAAAATCGAAGCACGGCCCTAATGTAGGGAAGTATTGTGGCATCGCTGTACAATTCATGCGGCGAAAACCTCAATTCATACAAAATATGGGGTGTAATATTTCCATACCTGCGGCGACAAAGAAGATATGTTCAGATATCATCTGCGAAAGAACAAATTATACTCCCTTATTAATTTATTGGGTCTTACTGCCGGCATGGCCGTAGCCATCCTCCTTGGACTATGGGTGAGCGATGAGCTGTCCTGGGACAAGTGTCATGAGCATTACAAGCGTCTCGCCCAGGTGATGGATACCCAGCTTATCAACGGGGAGCTTACCACCGGAGAAGGGTGTGCCATCCCTCTGGCGGAGGAGCTGCGGAGCAAATACCCGTCTGATTTCAAACGGGTAGCTCTTTTTTATCCTTTATTCACCCATACCGTGACCGTAAATGAAAGGAAAATATCGGCCCCCGGTAGCTGGGTGCAGGCCGATCTGCCTGAAATGCTTACCCTTCACATGCTGAGAGGCAGCCGGGCCGCGCTGCGTGATCCTTCCAATGTTTTGCTTACCCGGAGCCTTGCCCACAGCCTCTTTGGCGATGCCGACCCCACGGATAAGATCATCAGGCTGGACAATATGGCCACCGTGAAGGTGGGTGGCGTATATGAGGACCTGCCCGATAATTCCACCTTCCATGACGCGCGTCTGCTCCTCTCCTGGGATAAGGCTCTCACCGTGCTGGACTGGTTCAAGGGTGTACAGGGAGACTGGGGCGTTCGTTACTGGAAACTATATGTAGAGCTGAATGATAACGTGGATCCGGACAAGGCGTCCGCAAAGATCCGCTCCCTCATGAATGAGCATGTGAAGGGGAATGGTCGTGAGACTTTATTGCTGCACCCGATGACGAAATGGCATCTGTACAGCACGTTCAGCAATAGCGTGCCTGTTGGCGGGAGGATACGGATCGTGGGTCTGCTGGCTGTTATCGGCGGCTTTGTGCTGTTGCTGGCCTGTATCAATTTTATGAACCTGTCCACCGCGCGCAGCAGGAAAAGGGCCAGGGAGGTAGGGATACGCAAGGCCATCGGCTCGTTGCGGGGACAGCTGATCGCGCAATTTCTAGGCGAGTCGATGATCTTCGTGCTGGTGGCAGGGATGCTGGCCATCGCGACTGCCGGATTGTGCCTGCCTTTTTTCAACCTCATGACGGAAAAGCAGCTGTCCCTTCCCGTTGGGAGTCTCTTTTTCTGGCTGGCGATGTTCCTGTTCGTCGTGATCACCGGTGTGGTGGCCGGGAGCTATCCGGCTTTTTACCTGTCTTCTTTCCGTCCGGTGGAAGTGCTGAAAGGCCGTCTGAATATAGGCCGGGCCGTGTCCCTGCCACGCAAGGCCCTGGTGGTCGTGCAATTTTCCATATCCGTCATCCTTATCATCAGTACCGTGATGGTGCGGCGGCAGCTGGAATACGCCCGGGACAGGCCTGTCGGCTATATGCGGGAAGGACTGATCTCCGTCACCATGAACAGCGGCGACATCTATGGCATACCATATAATACGCTGCGGGATGAATTGCGCAAGACGGGTATGGTAGCGGACATGACAAAATGCAACGACCCCATCACCGAAGCGCCGGGGACGATGTCCGGATTTTTCTGGAAGGGGAAAGACCCGAATGTAAACCCCGAGATCGGGACGGTGACGACCACGTATGATTATGGGAGCACCATGGGATGGCATGTTGCGGAGGGCAGGGACTTCTCGAGGGATTTTGCTTCCGACAGCACTGCCATTGTCCTGAACAAAGCTGCCATGCGAATGATGGGTTTACAGCATCCTGTGGGAGAGATCATACGTATCAGGGACAAACAGCTGACCATCATAGGCGTGACGGATGATATGGTGATGGCTTCACCGTACAAGCCGGTGGAACCCGCTGTCTTTTTGCTGGCGCATGACCCGACGAGATTGGATCATATGGTGGTGCGGCTGAAGTCCGGCGTGCCGGCTCATAAGGCCCTGGCGGCTACGGAAGCGGTGTTCAAACGGCTGGCTCCGGGCGGCGCTTTTGAATACAAGTTCATCGATGAGGAATATGCCCGAAAGTTCTCCGATGAAGTGCGGGTAGGCCGTATCGTTACCGTTTTTGCCCTGCTGGCTATTTTTATCTCCTGTCTGGGGCTGTTTGGACTGGTGTCTTTTGTGGCGGAACAACGTACAAAGGAAGTTGGCATTCGCAAGGTGCTGGGTGCAAGGGTCATCGGCATCTGGGTGCTGTTGACCAGGGAGTTTATCGGGCTTGTATTGGTCTCCTGCGTTTTTGCCATCCCCATTGCGTATTATTTTCTTCATAGTTGGCTACAACAATATGAGTACAGGGCTTCACTGAGCTGGTGGGTGTTTGGGGCGGGTGCGTTCGGGGCTATGCTGATCACGCTGGCAACCGTGAGCTGGCAGGCTGTGCGTGCTGCGTCGATGGATCCGGTGGAGAGCTTACGTGTGGAGTAGCCTTCCCAAGGCCTTTGGGACCGTAATCCCATACCCGTCGACGTAGATCCCATTCCTGACAATACTGCGCTTGCCTTTCCCCAACTCTATGTTTGTTGGATCTATGTATTCAAGCCATTCGTGACCGGCTTTATCAGCCAGGTAGAGGAAAAGCCGTTTTACTTTAACAGAACGGCAATTTTCAAGTAATGCCTGCGCTTCCCGGGGCTGAAGATCATTTAATCCTTCCATTAATTTGTAACATTCCATGAGGTCCTGGTGATCGGGCGCCAGGTAAAGGCATTCCATAATTGCACGCGCGGGACTGGAAACAGCGAGTCTGACACCAGACCACTTTGCTGCTGTAAGGCATAGATGGCTCCTTCAAAACTGGGTTTGTCCCCGGCACGGATATAAGCTCCCGAACCTATGGGCAGCAGCCATTTACTCCTTTTATACCGTTGTTGCAGGTCATGGTTGTAACCCTGCTGTTTAAGCCAGGATGACTGCAGGACGGTACCTGCTTTTTGGAGGTTGAAAAGTTGGTTTAATTTTTCGCTATTTTTCGTACTCACAGTACTAAAATTCGACATTTTTTAAACTATTTGGCAAAGCAGTTTTTTTGTATATGCCGGAGCCCTTTTTTGCTATAAATGAAGTATTACTGCGCTGTGACCGGCCAGCCGGATGCTGCCGGTGTGTGTGCCACGGGAACCGTCCATTGCCAGACCTGTATGCCACCGACCTGCCGGTAGTGTAAGTTGTTGGGAATCATTGCTGCCATTAAAGCCCACCCATATCTTTTTCCAGCTGTCCTTCATGGCTGTACCATTCAGGGTGTACGCGACGGTACCGGAAGGCGTATGTGCGTCGAAGTCCAGGTATTCGGCGATCTGCGCTCCTGTAGACATTCGGAAGGCAGGATGCTGCCGCCGCAGCCGGATCAGCTCCTTTACATATTGGACCACATCCTGATGCAGATATTTGCTATGCCAGTCCAGCGCGTTGATGCTGTCGGGGGATTTGTA
>DASZWE010000600.1:0-5246 GCA_035546735.1 Puia sp. | reverse complement strand
AAAAAAGTTCATGGGCGATGAATACATCGAACCCAATGGAAGAATATTGTAAGACCCTCAATCCCCTTTCAAACCCTCCATGGTCTACCTGACGCATGACGGTGTTGAAAAGACAGCGATGTGTTTGCAATATCCCTTTGGGTGTTCCTGTCGACCCGGATGTATAAATGATAAAGGCTCCGGCGGAAGGGTCGGTGACAGGCAACGGAAGGCTTTCATCACACTCCCTTCCATCTTCCAGGAAAAATTGCTCCGTCAGCATCATTTTAGCCCCACTGTCTTTCAAAATGAATGATCTTCTCTCCGGCGGATAGTCGGGGTCTATTGCCACATGTATCCCGCCTGCCCACAGTATGCCAAGTACGGCTATCGCCAGATATTCGCTGCGGTAAAGCATCATCGCCACCGTATCGCCGGGTTCTATGCTATGCGTATATTTCAGGCGCCAGGCGACGGCCATGGCTTTTGCCTGCAGCCCGGCATATGTTAAGCTTCGCCCGTCGAAGACAACTGCCGTCTTATCAGGCGTCAGGGATGCTTGCTGTAAAAATCGTTGCATGACTGTTTCGCTGATAGGGAATATCGCCTCGGGCCTGCTGAAGGCTTCCACCATCTGCTTCTGGTCCGCGGCAAGGAAATCCAATGCCCCGACTGGCGTTCCGGTGTCTTCAGCCATCGAGCTCAGCACTGTAAGATAATTTTCCAGGAACATGCCGGCGGTCTGGCCATCGAAAACAGCCGTGGGGTAATGCATGATCAATTGGGCCTCCGTGGGCCCGGCTATCTGTATGTCCAATCCCCATTCCGTACGGCTGAACATATCCCTGTTCTGGCCGCGGGCGCCATATCCGAACCCAAACCGCAGCAGATGACTTTCGGCGCCGAGACCGTTCATCTCATATTTTTTTATAAAGGCGGGATAATCGACACCGGCATATGGTAAAGAAGCAACCCAGCCACGCTGTTCATGAAGCAGACCATCCTTTACGGTCATGGTCTCATCTACCGATGACCGAAGGAATATAAATCGCTGCCCTGCTCCGGAACAGGCAAGGACTATATCGGTGCATCCGGTGTAGATATTGAGCATCAGCTTGAACCCCCACTGATAAAAAAGGAATTTTCCGGTGTCTACATGGGCGCCTGTAAAAAGCCTCTCTATTTTTTGCATCAGCAAGGCAGGGATCGGCTGTTCCATCTGGCATCTGCCGGGACCGAACGTCAAAGGCTGATACTGCCCCAACCTGGATAACCAATAGTCAACCGCTATTTTATCTTTGATCTCCATCGGATAATATTAAAGTAGTTTGTTCTTTTGTCGATATTCAGATCACGGCATCGCTATGCAACAATGAATACAAGCTGCCCGGCACTGTATCGTTCATCATAGCCGCCATGCAGGGTATATCCGGAGCTTCCGGAGAAAAGTTCAGCTCCTTCCATCCCCGGTCGAGCACGTGTCCCCCGGATTCGCTGACTATGAACGCCATGGGCCCTATATCATAAAGTTTTGTGTTGATGGTGAAATACAAATACGACCTTCTCTTCATTACCATCAACAGCGCATAGGTGGCGCATTTAAAGAATTGGACATGGTAACCTCTTTCCTGCAGAAGAGATTCCAGCCTCGGCTTTGCCCTGCTGCAGAGAATGATATCCTTTCCCATCTCCTGCAAGGTGGCTCTCGGAGGCCTGAACATTTTTCCGTTGCAGAGGACGCCCCGTCCCCTGGCCGCATAATAGTTCTCCTTAAGGGCGGGGAATGCAAGAAAGGCCTCTGTAAAATGTCCCTCTTCTATGAGCCCCAGGGAGATGCTGAATTCTTTTTTACCCAAAATAAAGTTCTCCGTGCCATCGATGGGATCCAGCACCCAATATCTATTCGATGTCTCGGATGCAATGACAAGATCCTTTTCTTCCGCAATAATATTGTCGTTTGGATAATTCTCGCTGATAAGTCCTACAATAGCATTTTGGATGTCGATATCTATATTGCTTACGGGCGTACCGTCTGGCTTCCGCCGGACGAATACCTCCTGATCCAGCAGGTAGGATATCGCCGCCTGTATAGCCGGGACCAGGGGGAAAAGCTGTTGCATTGTCGTTATTTTTCAATACATGTATTCACCACCGTCTACAATGATCTTCTGACCATTGATATACGATGCTTCAGCGGACAGGAGGAAATGGATAACACCGGCGATCTCGAAAGGCTCGCCGATCCGTTCCAATGGTATCGCTCTTTTTTTAACTTCAGCCGTTTCATTACGCTGGAGATCGAACCTCGCTTCTATTTCAGGGGTGCGCGTGATCCCTGGAATAAGGCAGTTCACACGGATATGGGGACCGAGCTCTTTAGCGAGACATTTGGTCATAACGATCACGCCGGCCTTGGAAGCGCAGTAATTCACTCCATTCTTTCGGCCGGCAATAGCTGTCGAGGCGCTGATATTGATGATATGACCGGGTCTTCCAAGGGATAGCATGAGCTTTCCTGCCTCTCTGGCCACCAGGAACACTCCTTTCATATTTACGGCCACCACCCTGTCCCATTGCTGCTCCGACATCTCGAGCGCCGGCCCGTCGAGGTTCAGCCCGGCATTATTGACTACGGCATCTACTCCCCCAAACCTGTCGCGAATGTCTTTAAACATCCTGATGACGTCCTGTTCGTCCGAAACATCGGCCCGGACAAGAAACGCGTCCGTGCCTGCATCAGGCGCACCACCGGCGAGTATATCCCTGCACTCGGCCAGCGTCTGTTCGGCACTATCGCGGTCGCTGTGGTAGTTCAGCACAATATTATATCCCGCGCGGGCCATTCTCAGGGATATTGCCCTGCCGATGCCCTTCGTACCTCCCGTGACCAGAATTGTCTTGACGATCTGCTGCGAGCTCATAAGGCATCAAGAGAATTTTTCAGCCCCACAGGATCACAATGGCTGGGATTTATGACGATGTCGGGTTCATACAGCCCGGATGAGGTGTCCTTTCCTCTGCCGCATGCCAGCATCAAAATGGCTTCGCCTTTTTCGAATTGATTACCGGCTGCCAGCCTGACCAATCCCGCGAATTCGATAAGTATCGACTTTTCGATGTCCGCACGCAGGACAATGTTCCTCTTTTGGAAAGCTTCGATGATGCCGGAAGATACCTCTTCGACAAAGCCGGGCTCGACATCTGTAATTATGCCATTCGTTGTTTTGAGGCAGTCATAAAGATCACCGTAATTATTGACAGGGTTCGTGGAATTCAGTGTGGGCTCATATAGGGCGTCATCAAATACAGAAGGCAGATCTTCTTTGCGAAGAACGGTCTTACCCGCATTATAAGCCCTGGCCATCGCATTCATCTGCGAGGACTGAACACAGATCACACGGGGAATACGCTCCTCCTGTTGCAGGCCGAACCTGACCAAATTCCTGTGTCCTTTTAAGAAGCCTATCGGTCCCATGCCGCTGGCGATGGTCTGGACGAAATATTTGCATTCCGGCAATTGCTGGAACTGTTCATAGGCCACCGTAGCATAAGCTTCGTTTCGATCGTGTATGGGAGCTATGGCCGTCAGCCCATTTTTCTCCGCAAACTTTTTTGCAAAAGGGCTTATTTCCGGATAGTGATCGTCCACGTAAATGATAAAATTGTTCTCCTTTTTATCCACATGTTTCGTATTCTTATAATGGCATTGCCTGGGCATGAACAGATAGGTCGTCAATCCTACTTTTGCCGCATAATGCATGTAGCTCCTGCCGGTGTTGGCCGTAGAATAAAAGACAAGATTATCCAGGCCCAGCTCCTTGCACCGGCTGATAATGATAGATGCCTCCCTGTCCTTAAAAACACCCGTGGGATTCTTGTCGCTGTCCATCATCAGGAAGAGCCTGGCGCCATTGAGACAGCCGCTCAGTTCCTCCATTTCGATGATGGAGCTACCCCCCTCGCCCATGGATACGATATTGGCCGGATCGATCAGCGGCAGCAGATCGAAGTTCTTCCACAGACTGTCATACTGTGGGTACACTGTCCCTTTATACTGTCCGTCATAAACATATTCCAGCCTCCCCTTGCACTGGGTACAGGAAGAAAGCATAACGTCCAATCCATACCGGGACCCACAGTTAGTACATTGCTGGGCAATGGAAACCTCATTTCCGATGCGTGACCTTTTTTCAAATGACAAGATATTTTCCATGGTGTTTTAAATTTAAAAAATCATTTAATGTTGAAGATGGATCGGTGGATTTGAGGATCAGGCTGGAGATAAGCACTCCGCTGCCGCCTGTTTCGATGACGTGGTTCAGATCGTGCGAGGTCTTGACGCCGGCCCCTATGAGGATATCCGCACCGATATGCGATTTTGCCTCCCGGACGATCTGTGGGCAGTGATTGACGAACGAGTCTTCTTTTCCGATGAGATCTTCATTCTCGATGCCGATAAAGCTGGGAGCGTATTTATCCAGCCTCACGGCCTCGCGGATACTGGTGGCGCATATCAATAGCTTTAACTCCATTTCCATGGCCTTGCGGATACTTGCTTCAAGGACGTCGGGAGACAATTTCTTTTCCGGGTGGTTCAGGATCACCCCCGTCACATTATGGCATCCCGAAAAACGAATTTTCTCAAAATATTGAAGGAAAGAATTCTTTTCATCTGAAAAGATATCCTGTACAAATATGCTGAATTTACAGCATTGCGAAACCTTTACGATATCCGGCGCCTGCACTGCCAATACGATATCGTATGTGTCCAGCAAGGCATCGTCGGCCTCATTTAATTTTATGGCCAGATCGACGGCGTCGTTACCGGCAAGTTTCTTAAAATTGACGATAACGGTCTTTTTTGGTGTGTTTATATCCATAATGACATTTTAGCTAAGCAAGCATATCCCAGAGAGGTTGTTCCCTGCAGTCGGATGTGAGGGTGTCGACAGGGATGTCATGGATCGGGACATGCGGGGATGTCTGCACAGCATGAAGAAGACGCAGCCATTTATCTCTCAGGATCAGGATGCTCGTTTGTTCATAAAGGCTGGTATTATACTCTATCCGGACGGCAAGTCCTTCCCCGTTGAGGACCATATTGAAATTGAGATCAAACCGGCTGGTGGTCATCGGGCAGGCCAGCGGAGTTATTTTCAGGCTTCCGCCCTTTATAAAAGGCGGCAGTCCCATATGTTCATCGTCCTGAAGAACGATCATGATCGCGAATAAAGGGTTACCCGATCCGTCCCTCCCTGCTTTCAGGT
>DASZWE010000599.1:0-3662 GCA_035546735.1 Puia sp. | reverse complement strand
ACCCTTTATTATGGGATGCGTACCCGGCAGGGATGGATCAATCTTTTGTTTGGGGCGATCATGGTGGGCATCTGGTTTGCGGCAGTGTATAGCAGTCATCACTATGTGCTGGATGTGCTGGCGGGGATTACGTGCGGACTGACGGGGATCGGGCTGTTCAATCTGTTGTATAACCGCGTAGATGGGTTTAGGAGGTTTGTGGAAGCTTGTGTCAGGAAGGTCAGTGTGACGGACGCTGAAGCGTCCTGAATCTCATATTTGATTGCTTTCCGCGAGCGGAAAGCGAACGGCCTCCGGCCGTTCAGGTCCCTATCCCCTCAACCATAATATCTACTATTGAATCAATCTGAAGGTCTAAACGCGGACTTTGCGTTCCGGACAGCATGAGCGGCATGGCGAGTCCCCGGAAGCTGCTCACCATAAGATAGGCCACCAGTTCGATGTTGTCGGTATTGAGCTTTTTAAATTCTCCGTTGCGGACGCCTTCTTCCAGTATGCCTTTTACGAGCCCGACGTGGGTGGTATCGAACTTGCTTTTCAGGTCCGTCATGACGCAGTGCAGCTCGGCAATCTCGCTTTTCAGGGCGTCGCTGAGGTTATAGAGTTGGCTAAGCTTGTTCAGGCGGCATCTGCAGTAGGCGATCAGCTTTTCCCTGGAGGTGGATGCCTCGCTAATGGCCTGGTGGATCTGGTCCAGGAGCTCGTCCATTTCGGCATGTAGGACGGCTTCAAAGATATCCTCTTTACTGGGATAGTAGTAATAGAGGGAACTCTTGGCTTTGCCCAGACCGCGGGCGATATCGCCCATGGTCGTTTTTTTGAACCCCGTCTTTTTAAAAAGGGTCCTGGCGGTGTCAATGATATCCCTGACTACAAGCTCATCCTTGAAGCGCATTTCCGTCATGCGATAGTCTGATTTTTATCTGCAAATTTACAATTTTTCCAGGCCATTGCCTGGTTAACGTATAGTGAATCTTGGGGGGCAAAACAGATTGCCGTATTTTTAAGGACCAGCGCCCAATTCCCCTACAATTACCATTTGCCAACTATGAAAAAAAAGCTCAGATGTATTCTCCTCATCGATGATGACGAGCCTACTAACTTTCTCAACAGGATGACCCTGGAGCAGGCCGATTGTACGGACCATATTCATGTCATACAGAGCGGGCAGGAGGCGCTGGATCTGCTGGCCCGTAAAGGGAAGTTCCGGGATGTAAGCGTCTGTCCGCATCCTGATCTGATATTCCTGGATGTCAATATGCCGGCTATGGATGGCTGGGAGTTCCTGGAAAGATACCGGCGCCTTCAGCCGGACCAAAAAGCGCCTGTTGTGATGATCATGCTCACCACTTCCCTCAATCCTGAAGATGAGGCAAAGGCCAGGGCAATACCTGAAGTCAGCGGATTTGAGAATAAGCCGCTGCGGATCGACAGGCTCAGGGAACTTCTAAAAAACTATTTTCCGGACAGGGTTTGAGCGCGGTCTGCAGCCGGCCCGACCCGTCTAAATACCCGAGTGTAAATAGTCTTTCAGATGTGTGATGGTCTCCTGTTGGGTGAGGATCGTCTCTTTGACCACGTCATTGATGGAGACGATGCCGCAGAGCGTGTCGTTGTCGAACACCGGCAGATAGCGGATGTTCTTGTCGGACAACAGCTGCATACAGAATTCAATGGTATCCTGTGGCTTAACGTGCGGCAGGTCTGTGGTCATGATCTCGGAGACTTTTGTGTCAGTGGAAGATTTCCCTTTCAGGATCACTTTCCGGGAATAGTCGCGTTCTGTCATGATACCCGCATATTGCTGGCCATCCAATACCAGCACCGAGCCAATATTCTGATCGGCCATGATCCGCAGTGCATCCAGGACAGTGGTCTCCGGGCTGACAGATGTTATCCTGCTGCCCTTGTGTGAAAGAATATCAGCTACCCTTTTCATACGTCAAGTTTTGGTGACAAATCGTAATTTTTCGGTCAGACTGACCGGGTAAATACAATTTACGGATTTTTTTTCATTATTTGCAGGGGTCCAAAACTGACCTGCCGGCCGTCTGGCGGGGGGAGAAGGTATAATGCGGCGTATTCTTACCATATGTTGTCTGATCTGTCTGCTGGGGGTAGATTCCCCGGCCCAATATGACAAATACAGGTTCTCACGCCTGGATATTTCCCAGGGACTGTCCAACAACGAGGTTACCAGCATATTCAAGGATCAAAAGGGGTTTATCTGGCTGGGTACCATGTCCGGGCTCAATCGGTGGGACGGCTATGGCTTTAAGATTTTCAGACACGATTTAAAAGACTCCAGCACTTTGGATGACGATTTTATCACTCAGATACTGGAGGGACCGGGGCGTACACTCTGGGTGTCGACCCGGGAGGGGTTCAATATTTACGACCCCCTGACGGAAAAGTTCGACCGTAATGTCCGTACGCTGCTACATTCCATGCATATCAATGGGGACACTGTGCTCGACATCCGCAAGGACAGGAATGGCAATTACTGGTTCCTGATGACGGGTGCCGGCGGCGGGCTGTATAAATACGAGGAGGCGTCGAAGGCGACCACTTATTTTCTTCCCCGTCCCGGCAGCATGCGCTCGATGGCGGCCGATCCGGCGGGGGACTGGTGGATACTGTATGGCGACGGCGTCCTGGAAAAAATGGATATACGCACCGGAAGGGTTGTTGTCCGCAGCCCGGCCATACAGGCTGTGCTGCCCGTGAAGACACAGGACTATCATCTGTATGTGGACGCGCAGGGGGATTGCTGGGTATATGCCGCATCGGGTCTCAGCGGTCTGATATGGTACCGGCCTTCGTCCGGAGAGGTACGGGTCGTCCGCAAAGAAAGCAAGGGACTGCATCTGAACACCAACCTGATCACCGGTGTCGTGCAGGATGATAAGGGCATGATATGGGTGGCCACGGATCATGGGGGCATCAATCTACTCGACAAGCAAACGCTGACGATGCAATACCTGCTCACCCGGGATGACGATGATAAAAGCGTCAGCCAGAATGCCGTCGACTATCTCTATAAGGACCGTACGGGTATCATCTGGGCCGGCACCTATAAGAAGGGCGCCAACTATTACCAGGATGATATGCTGAAATTCCCTCTCTACCGGCACCAGCCTTCCAATCCCAACAGCCTGCCGTATGACGATGTAAACAAATTTGCAGAGGATGCAAAGGGCAATCTCTGGATCGGCACCAATGGGGGAGGTCTTCTTTATCTGAACCGTCAAACGGGGAAGTATACCCGGTATGAGCACGACCCTGCCAAACCGAACAGCCTGTGCAATGATGTCATCGTCAGTCTCTGTATCGACCATGAGCAGAAGCTTTGGATCGGCACCTATTACGGAGGAATGGATTGTTTCGACGGCAGGACCTTTATCCATCACCGTCATAACGAGAATGACAGCACCAGCATCGCGGACGACAGGGTGTGGGAGATACATGAGGACCCTCATGGGCGGCTTTGGGTGGGAACGCTGGCAGCAGGGCTCGATCTTTATGATAAAAAGAAGAATGTATTTATCCATCACCGGCCTGATGCGTCTGTCGATGCCTATATTCCCGGAGTGGGGTCAACGGTGCACTCGGCTTATATCTCCGAGCTGGTAGAGGACCGGGAGGGCAACCTGTGGATCGGC
>DASZWE010000598.1:0-3356 GCA_035546735.1 Puia sp. | reverse complement strand
GGATCCCCGGTGAAATATGTATCGCGGGGGACGGTGTAGCCCGCGGGTATCTGAACCTTCCCGAATTGACAGATGAGCGGTTCGTCCCCGAGCCTTTTGGAGGAAAGAGAAAAATGTATCGCACCGGAGACATCGGCAAATGGCTGCCCGATGGAAATATCGCTTTTCTCGGCCGGAAGGACCAGCAGGTGAAGATCAGGGGATATCGCATCGAGACAGGCGAGATCGAGGTGGTATTGCGCAGCTATCCAGGCATGGAGACCGCTGTTGTCAGGACGATAGGCAGCGACCGCGATGGAAAACAGCTGGCAGCGTGGTATGTCCATCCTTCACAGATAGAAGTATCCCGGCTAAAAAGCTTTGTTGCAAAAGCCCTTCCCGTGTACATGATCCCCGAGCATTTTGTCGCGGTGACGGAGATGCCGTTGACAGCCAATGGGAAAGTGGACATCGACCGGCTGCCACACCCAGCCAATGAGGAAGACAGGTCGGCAGATTTCATAGCGCCCAGGACTGCCACGGAACGCCAGCTGGCGGCCATTTGGAGCGAGATATTGGAGAAGAAGAACATCGGGATCAGCGACAACTTTTTTGTTCTTGGCGGGCACAGCCTGAAGGTTACGAGACTGGCCAGCCAGATACACCGCGTCTTCGGCGCCAATGTAGAGTTTCATCAATTGTTTGATGAAGCAAGCCTGGAGTCGCAGGCTGCGCTTATCGACCGCTGCCTGCCGGAAGGAGGATCGCTCCGGCATCAGGGCATGACCATATCGCCCGCGCCCGCCATGCAGGATTATCCATTGTCTTCTTCCCAACGCCGCCTTTGGATATTAAGCCAGTTTGAAGAAAGCAATATAGCTTATAATATTCCCAAAGTCTGCAGATGCACGGGAAAGTTGGACAGACAGGCGCTTGAACAGGCATTGCTCGCTATGATCGCTCGTCATGAGATACTTCGCACCGCCTTTAGACAGAATAAGCAAGGTGAGATACGTCAATACATCCTTCTGCCGGAGCACGTACATTTCAGCATCGGATTTACCGATGTGCGCGGTGAGGACAATGCCCTGGCTGCCATTAAACAAAGAATGGAGACAGATGCAGGACAGGCCTTCGATCTTACGGCAGGCTGCCTGTTGAAAGCATGGCTTTATCAAACACAGGATAATGAATGGTACTTCTATTATAATATGCACCATATCATCAGCGATGGCTGGTCGATGGGCGTATTTCTCGAAGAGCTGCTTAAGCTGTATGCAAAATACAGTGGTCATGAAGACGCGCTATTGCCCGGGCTGGCCTGCCAATATAAGGATTACGCGGTATGGCAGCAGGATCAGCTTCATGAGGGTACTCTGGGACAGCATAGGGATTATTGGCTGCAACAATTTGAAGGGGAGACACCGGTATTGCAGCTCATGACAGACAAACCGCGCCCTGCAATGAAGACCTATAACGGCGCCGTTTTGAGCAGGATGCTGAACGAAAGGTCTGTGGAAAGGCTGGAAACCTTGTGCCGGACTTCAGATGCCACACTTTTCATGGGGCTGCTTGCTGCCGTCAACACATTATTGTACAAATACACCGGCCAGAAAGATATTGTGGTAGGCAGCCCGATCGCAGGCAGACAGTATGCGGACCTGGACGACCAGATCGGTTTTTACCTCAATACGCTGGCGCTGCGCACCCGCATCGGGGACGGCGATGACTTCCTTCACCTGCTGAAAACCGTGCGTCAGCTGACACGGGAGGCATACGAGCATCAGGCCTGGCCTTTCGACGAGCTGGTAAAAGATTTGAAGCTGCAGCGCGACAGCAGCCGTAGCGCCCTGTTCGATGTCCTGATCGATCTTCACCGGCAAACAGACTATCTTCCGGAAAAGCTCCCTGTTATTCCAGACCTGGAGATCGCTGCAGTGGAAGCCGGTAACCGGGTCATCAGCAAGTTCGATCTGACATTTATGTTTATCGTAACGGATAAAGGACTCGAGCTTTCGGTGGAATACAATACGGATCTTTTCAACGGAGCTACGATCCAGCGGCTCATCAGTCATTTCGAGCATATGGTAAGAGCCGTTACAGACGATCCTTCCCGCCAGCTCAGCCGGCTGGATTATCTTTCAGAGGAAGAAAAGCAGCAGGTGATAGTTTCCTTTAACTGCCTCCCGGCGCAATATCCCAAAGCAGACGCTGTACCTGCGCTCATTGCCGGGCAGGTAGAAAAATGTTCCGATGACATGGCCCTCTCTTATGGCGACATCCGGACCAGCTATCGTCAGCTGGAGGAGGAGGCCCTCCGGCTGGCCCATTATATCAATATACATCATGGCATGGGAAAAGGATCCCGTGTCGGGGTGATGATGGATCGCAGCGACAAAATGGTGGTCGCTCTCCTGGGTATTTGGAAAGCTGGCGCCGCCTGGGTCCCGATAGATCCGGCGTATCCGCCGCTACGGAAAAAATTCCTTATGGAGGATGCCTCTGTCGCACTGTTGATCACCGGGTCGGCCTATGTTTTCAACCTGGATTACTACCAGGGACCTGTAGTCGCGCTCGATCTTCAATTGGACGGTATGAGCGGAGACCCCGGCTGGCAGGAGCCGGCAGCAGACCCGGACAGTCTTGCCTACATCATTTATACTTCGGGCTCTACCGGTATGCCAAAAGGCTGCGCGATCACACATGCCAGTCTTTTCAATTATATCACCTGGGCTAACAAAACTTATTTCGGAGAAGAGGTGAAAGGAGATTTCGGATTGTTTACTTCTCCGGCATTCGATCTCACGATCACCAGTATCTTCTGTACACTGACAAGGGGACGACAGCTTAGGATATATGAGCAGGACAGGGACCTGGCCGACGTGCTGACCCATACCTTCGGAGCTTCGTCGGGTATCGACAGCATCAAGCTGACGCCCAGCCATATCAACCTGCTCCGGCAATTGGAGCTGCGGTCGGATTCCATAAGGATCGCCATCGTAGGCGGCGAGGCGCTTACCCTCGATCAGGTGATGGTTTTGAAGAGGATCAATCCCTCCATAACAATCTATAATGAATACGGTCCCACCGAAACAACAGTGGGTTGTGTCGTGCATAAACAGGAAGTCGAAAGCCCCATCTTTATCGGCAAGCCCATCGACAATACGGCAATCTATATTCTGGATGCCCTGCGGCAACCCTGCGGGATTGGCATTCCCGGTGAATTATATATTGGCGGTGCGGGTTTGGCGCGAGGGTATTGGGGTCGGGCGGAGCTGACGGCGGAGAAGTTTGTGGATAATCCGTTCCGTTCGGGGGAGCGGATGTACCGGACGGGGGACTGGGGTCGATGGGACGAGGAAGGGCGGATCAGCTTT
>DASZWE010000597.1:0-7775 GCA_035546735.1 Puia sp. | reverse complement strand
CGTGAGCTTGTCCAGCACTGCCTGGTTATAGTGACGGATGGTCAGCAGGGTCAATCCCTTTTCCAACTGTACGTCGAAGAGGCCGGCGGCTGCCAGGGCCAGCTTTTCTATCTTATCGCTCCTGTCGTCCAGACAAACCTGCAGACTTACGGCTCCTGTCTGCATGAGATTGGGTTTTACATGCAGCTCGGAGAACAGCTGATACAGATCTGCCGCACCCCTTTCGCCCACAAAAGAGAAATCCTTTGAGTGCAGGTGTACGAGCACCTGGTCCGGTTTGAGGACGATGATAGGGGGGAGACCCCTGACCGTCTTGTTATGAATGACTGTTCCTGGCAGCTTCGCATCCAGGAAACATTTTACATACAGCGGGATGTCTTTATTTTGCAGGGGTTTGATGGTCTTGGGGTGGATGACCTGGGCGCCGTAATAGGCCATTTCGATGACCTCGTCATAGTTCAGCTCACTGATGAGCTGTGCGTCGGGGAACAATTTTGGATCGGCGTTCATCACGCCTTCCACATCCTTCCAGATGCTCTGGCTTTCCGCATTCAGCATACTGGCAAAAACCGCGGCTGTGTAATCGCTGCCTTCGCGGCCCAGGGTAGTGCTTTCATTCTCGGAGGTAGATCCGATGAATCCCTGCGTGATTACGAGGCGGGTGTCCTTGAAGAGAGGCAATACTTCCGTGGTGACGCGGTCCCGGGTATGGTTCCAGTCGATGGCGGCGTCCCTGAAATTATCGTCGGTGCGGAAGATATCACGTACGTCTACCCATTGGTTGTCGATACCTGATTCGGCCAGGTAGGCGCTGATGATAGAGGTGGAGAGCAGCTCGCCCACGCAGACCACCTGGTCATAATAGTAATCGTAGTCCCGAACGGGCTTGTCATGGAGCAGCCATTCCACTTCGGTGAAGAAGTCTTTCAGCTGTGCTTCAGCGGCCAGGTAATTATTGACCAGGAGATATTTGGCGGTGGTAAGGTGGTTGTCCTTTACCTGCTGGAAGAGTTTTAAAGATTCTTCCCGATGGCCGGCATAAAACGCTTCTACCACTTTTTCCAGGGCATTGGTGGTCTTGCCCATGGCGGATATGACTATCAAAATGTTGTCATTGCTGTAATTCTGCAGTATGGCGGGGATATTTTGGATACGTTGGACGGTGGATGCGCTGGCGCCTCCGAATTTGAAAACTTTATTCACGGGGGTATTGGTCTTTTCAATGGTGTTCATGAATACTTCGTTTTTCATGGGTGCAAATGTATAGTGCCCAATCGGACTTCTGAAAAATATAGCTTTCCTGGGCACTATGGCCAATGTCTGGGACTTCGGGCAACGGACCCGTGGTCCGTTCTGCCCCTTTTAGTCGTGCCGCACATCCCGGGAACGTGTGCGCTAAATGCTGCTAAAATATGCTCAAACCCCCTTACCTTCGTGAACCAAAACATTTTTTTCTACTAAATCTTGCCCGCTATGAATGTAAACAGAAAGGTCCTCACGCTCGATGAATTTACGATCCAGCAGCTGCGTATGTTCCCGAACGCTACGGGAGAATTGAGCAATTTGCTCCGGGATATGGGGCTGGCTGCCAAGCGGGTGAATGTGGAGGTCAACAAGGCCGGGCTGGTGGATATCCTGGGGGATGCCGGTACGATCAATGTACAGGGAGAAGATGTAAAGAAGCTGGATATATTCGCCAACAATCAATTTATGGGTGTCCTGCGGCATGGCATCAGCTGTGCGGGCATTGGGAGCGAGGAATTGGATGAGTTTGTGGTATTTGACGACGAGGTCAGCAACAACTCCAAGTATGTCTGTTTATTCGACCCGCTGGATGGGAGCGGAAATATCGATGTAAATGTTTCTATCGGCACGATATTTTCTGTATACCGGCGGGTGAGCGAGCGGGGTAAGCCCTGTACGAAGGAGGATTTCCTTCAGCCGGGGCGGAAGCAGGTGGCGGCGGGCTATATCGTTTATGGGTCTTCCACGATGATGGTATATGCTACCCGCAGGGGAGTGAATGGATTTACCCTGGATCCCTCCATCGGGGAGTTCACGCTCAGTCATCCGAATATCAAGTGTCCGGAGTCCGGCAAGTTCTACTCCGTCAACCACGGCAATTTCTTCCAGTATGATGACAAGGTCAAAGCTTATATCGACGCCTGTCAGAAAAAGAACAGGGATAATGGCGGTCCTTATACACAGAGATATATTGGAAGCATGGTGGCGGATGTGCACCGCAATCTTATCAAGGGCGGGATCTTTATGTATCCTGCCACCGTGGATAAGCCGAAAGGGAAGCTGCGTCTTTTGTATGAGTGCAATCCGTTTGCCTTTATTGTAGAAGTGGCAGGAGGGCGCGCTACCAATGGGGTGCAGCGGATACTCGATGTACAGCCTACGGAGCTGCATCAACGGTCGGCCCTTTTCATCGGAAGCAGGAACATGATGGACGAGCTGGATACGTATCTCAACAGATGATACGATTTGTTTTTCTTATATGTTTGATCTTACCCGTTCGCGGATTTACACAGCCCCGCTCTTCCGACATACTTCGCTACGTGAACGAGTACCGTCATAAAAAAGGGCTTGCTCCCTTACGGGCGAATTCTTTTCTTTCCTCTATTGCATTGGAGCATAGCCGGGACATGCTCACCGGAAAGACGCCTTTTGGGCATGAGGGTTTCCACGAGCGGATCGACCGGATACGTAAACGTCTTGGACCCATTCATGTCGCCGCGGAGAATGTGGCGTCGGGACCTATGAGCGCCCGGGAAGTGGTCGATGGATGGCTGCATAGTGCAGGGCACCGAAGAAATATCGAGGGGAATTTCAAGCTGACGGGTATTGGGCTGGCCAGAAGGGGGGATGGAATGATCTTCTTCACACAAATATTTACGCGCTAAGGGAATTTCGTACCTTCATGCCATGAAGGAAAAGATCATTATTTCCGTCAGGGACCTCCGTAAGAAATACGGCGACTTCGAAGCCGTAAAGGGGATCAGCTTCGAGGTAAAGGAAGGCGAAATATTCGGCCTCCTGGGTCCCAACGGGGCGGGGAAGTCCACGACATTGGAGATCATCGAGACGCTTAGGGAAAAGACTTCGGGCGCCGTCATGGTGGACGGCTATGATCTGGACAAGGACCCGAAACAGATAAAAAAGGTCATCGGGGTACAATTACAGACTTCCGGCTACTATCCCGGATTGAGCCTGTCGGAGCTGATCGAGCTATTCGGCGGCCTTTACAATCGAAAGATACAGCCGATGAAGCTGCTGGATACCGTCAATCTGCGGGACAAGGCAAAGGCGAAGTACAAGGAGCTGAGCGGAGGGCAAAAGCAGCGTTTTTCTATCGCCACCACCCTTATCAATCAGCCCAGGATCATTTTCCTGGATGAGCCGACCACGGGACTGGATCCGCAGGCGAGGCGTAATCTCTGGGACCTGATCAAGGACATCCGGAGCAAGGGGACGACGGTCATTATCACGACGCATTATATGGACGAGGCGGAAATACTTTGTGACAGGGTAGCCATTGTCGATGCCGGCAGGATCATTGCGCTGGATAGTCCGGACAAGCTGATCGACAGATTGGTGGCTACAGGGTTCGAGCGACCGAAAGAAGTAAAGAAGGCCAATCTGGAAGATGTATTTATTCAGCTGACCGGGCACGCGCTACGGGAGGAGCATCATTAGGAGCGACTGGAAGGAGCTCGTCCGAAGGACAGACATTAGCGGTTTGCGGGAATTGGGCTAAATTAAGCTCAGGGCCCAATTCCCGCACATTCAAATAAAATATTGTCATGAGCCAGACTATCACCACCGACCTTCGGTATCCCATCGGGAAATATGAGCCGCAGCCCTTTTCGGAAAAGCTACGGGATGAATGGCTCGCCGATATCAAGTTCCTGCCGCAATTGCTGGAGAACGCGCTGCTGAACCTGGATGAATCGCAGCTGCAGACGCCTTACCGTGAGGGAGGATGGACCGTCCAGCAGGTGACGCACCACGTCGCCGACAGCCATATGAATGGCTATATACGCTGCAAGCTTTGTTTGACAGAAGACGGCCCTACCATCAAGCCCTATGAGGAAAAGCTGTGGGCCACGCTGAAGGATGTAGAGAATGTCCCTGTAAATATCTCCATTACTTTATTATACGCCCTGCATACCCGCTGGCATGCCGCCCTCAGCGATCTGCCGCTGCATGACTGGCAACGCAAGGCCTTCCACCCGGAGCACAATAAGGAGATGACCTTATGGTATCTGCTGGGGAATTATGCCTGGCACGGGAAGCACCATGTAGCACATATTGTATCCTTACGCGAGCGCAACGACTGGTAAAATGAAAGATCTAAGCTGGAAAACGCTATCATCGGAACATTTGTACAACGACACCTGGTTCACTATCCGTAAGGACACCTGTGAGACACAGGACGGAAAGATCGTCACGCCTTATTATGTATATGAGTTCCCCACCTGGGTGACCGCCGTGGCTTTGACGACGGATGGGAAGGTGATCCTGGAGCGGCAGTATCGTCATGCCCTGGGAGAGACTAATTACGAGATACCCGGAGGCTGTGTAGACGATACCGACCCTTCTCTGGAATTTGCCATCCGGCGGGAGCTGATGGAGGAGACGGGATATGAGTTCGGGAAATTAGAATATTTAGGGCGCACATCCTCTAATCCTTCCACCAATAATAATTGGATGCATATGTACCTGGCAACGGGTGGACGAAAAGTTAGAGAACAGCAGCTGGATCATAATGAAGAAATAGAGGTATATCTTTTTACCATCGACGAGCTGAAGCAGATGCTGCGGGACAACCAGATCATCCAAAGTATGCATGTTACGGCCATCTTTTATGCGCTGGCCCGGTTGGGAGAGGTGAAGTATTGATACACAAGGTGTATCGTAACCGGACAGTTCTACGATAATATTCGTAGATTATCTCCTGATCTTCAAAAGAATATATCTCTGGCATTGTCCGTGCGGTATTTTTCTCAAAATCACGGGCATGCTTAAACACTATATCCGGCTGGCTGGTCGTCATCTGGCCAAACAGAAGCTTCTTACGGGGATCAATATCATCGGGCTGTCCTTAGGGCTGGCCTGTTGCATTTTATTGATCCTGTATGGGGTCAATGAATTGAACTATGACAACTGGCATGTGCATGCCGGCAGGTTGTACCGGGTCACCGAGGTCTTTACCCGGGATGATATCAAGCATGGCGATGCGGGTCTATATACGCCGCTGGGATCTGCCATGAAACAGGAATTCCCGGATGTGGTAGATTATACCCGTATCAGCTCCGACAGCAGGGAGATCGTGCGGGCGGGTGATAAGCTCATGCCCATGTCCGTCACGTATGCCGACCCGCAGGTATTTTCTCTTTTTACTTTTCCGCTGCTCAAGGGTGATCCTGCTACTGCTTTGAAAAATCCACATAACATTGTCCTTACCCGGGACAAGGCCATGCAGCTTTTCGGCAGATTGGATGTAGTGGGGCAGACTGTCGAGATAAAAAAGGATTCGCTGTACGAGCCTTTTGTGGTAGCCGGTGTGATGGAGAACATACCGGATAATTCTTCCATTCATTTCGAGATATTAGGCAGCTATGAATATGCGCTGATGGGCGATAGGAAAGAATCCGTCAACAACTGGCACATGACGTTTGGCGACCAGACCTTTGTGCTGCTGCGTCCGGGGAGCAGGCTTATGCATGAGCCGAAGAGGCTGTTGCAGTTCCGGCTGAAGTACGCGGATGAGAAGGAAAGACAGGAGCTGAAAGAAAAGAAACGTGCTATTGCGAATTTCGAGCTGCAACCCATAAAGGAGATGCATACCGACACCCGGATCGAATGGGGGCCTCCCGGCTTAACCACCGACCCGAAAAATATCTGGATCCTGCTGGCCATCGCCGGCGGCATTGTGCTGATAGCTTCCATCAATTTTACCACGCTGGCGATCGCCAGGAGCGCCGGCCGGGCCAGGGAGGTGGGTGTACGGAAGGTGATTGGGGGCAGGAGAGGGCAGTTGATCGGTCAATTCCTTACGGAGTCGGTGTTGCTGACCCTATTTTCTGCCATATTGGGGTTGATCCTGGCCTATGTGCTGCTGCCCTGGTTCAACCAGCTGTCGGGGAAGACGCTGGTCCTCTCCTTTCATCGCTGGCCTCAGCTGATATGGATGCTGGTGGGGCTGGTGTTGCTGGTGGGGCTTGTCGCGGGCAGCTATCCCGCGCTGGTGTTGTCGGGATTTAATGCCGTGGCCGTGCTGAAGAATAAGATCCGGCTGGGCGGAGAGAACTTTTTTACAAAGGCGCTGGTGACCTTTCAATTCGTGCTATCCATCGGGCTGGTGATAGCGACGCTGATCATCTTACGGCAGGTGGCCTATATGCGGGGGATGGATCTGGGGCTTATCAAGGAAAATACGGTCGTCATCAATACGAGCGATGTGGATGGGAAGAAGGTATATCCCTATATACGGCAGGCGCTGGCGTCGCGTCCGGAAGTGCTGGGCGTGGGCGCTACGCAAATAGGATTGGGAGAGGGGCAGGGTTTTATGGGGGGAGGATATGATTTTAATGGGAAGAAGGATGGGGTCATCGAGTATCCTGTGGACACGGCTTTTTTGAATGTCGTCGGCATGCGGCTGCTGGCTGGCAGGAACTTCAGCGGCGACAGGAGCCTGGATACGGCCGGTGCGGTCATCGTCAATGAGACGCTGGTCAAAAATGATCTGGGGTTGACGCCGGCGGAAGCCATCGGAGTACAGTTCAAGAGCATGTTCGGAGAGGGTCGCAAGACCATTATCGGCGTGGTGAAGGATTTCAATTTCGAGAAGCTGACCCGGCGTGTGCGTGCGCAGCTGTTCTTTATGCCACCCGATCTTCGGCCAGAGCGCATATTCGTGCATCTCCGTGCGGGTGATCCTACGGCCACGCTGTCCGCGATCAATGCGGCCTGGAAAAGCGCCGTTCCGGAGCTGCCTTTGCGGTATAGTTTCCTGGATGACGACCTGGACCGCTATTATAAGGCGGAGGCGAGATGGAGGGATATCATCGGCTGCGCCGGCGGCATATCCATATTCCTTGCCTGTCTGGGGTTGTTTGGACTGGCAGCGCTGACGGCTCTCAACCGGGTGAAAGAGATCGGGATACGGAAGATACTGGGTGCGTCCGTGCGGGAGATCATGCAGCTGCTGATAGCTGGTTTTTTGAAATTGGTATTACTGGCTTCGCTGATAGCCTCGCCGCTGGCGTGGTATTTTATGAATAAATGGCTGCAGCAGTTTGCTTATCGTATAGAGCCGGGGTGGTGGGTCTTTGCGGTGACGGCGCTGGTGGCTGTATGTATTGCAGCCATTACCATTGCGGCACAGGCGTTCAAGGCGGCGACAGCAAATCCCGTGAAGAATTTACGGAGCGAATAGGCCTGGGCCGGCCCATATGGATCATACCTCTCCCACTACAAATACGCTGCCACAGACAAGGATGAGGTCGCGGGTCCTGGCGTGCGCCTTTGCAGCGTTGAGGGCTTCCGCCACGCTGGGATAGGTCTTGCCTTCCAATCCTTTTGACCTGGCTTTTTCAGACAACTCGTCTTCCGGCAGGGCGCGGGGGATGGCCGCCCGGGTGAAATAGTAATAAGCGGCTTTGGGTAGGAGGGACAAGACCGGATCGATGTCCTTATCGCCTACCATGCCCAGGACGATGTGCAGCTCTTCATGATCGGAAAGCTCTATCTGGCGGACCAGCTGC
>DASZWE010000596.1:0-6218 GCA_035546735.1 Puia sp. | reverse complement strand
ACTCCGCGGGAACTGGAAGAATTGGAGGAGCTGTTGCGAAAATACCCGGAGTATCATTTTATCAAAGATACCAGCGAGCAAATGCATATGGATTTCCAGCCTGCGGGGGCGCTGGAAGAGAAAGCGCTTCTCGGCAGGAATTGGGACCGTTTGGCTGAAGTCCTGCAAGAGCCTGTGGCGCCCGAGCGACGGGGGCGGCTTCTTTCTATTTTTTCGGGCAGGGCCGTTCGGGCGGCTGCCGTGGTTGGGGGGATCGTGCTTATTGCCGGGGGCTATTTTATGCTCCGACTTCAAACGAGGCCCGCGAACGCGGCGGGTCAACTGATCGCCCGGAATGGAGAAAAGGTCCGGCAGTTGTTGCCTGACAGCAGCTTTGTGTGGCTGAATGCCGGCACGCACCTCGAATATGCCGCCGACTATGGCAAGACGCGACGGGAAGTGTATCTGAAAGGGGAGGCGTTCTTCGAGGTGGCACCCGACAGGGACCGCCCCTTTCTTGTGCATGCAGGGCGGCTGACCGTCCGGGTATTGGGTACCAGCTTCAACGTGCGATCTTATGAGAAGGACAGTATAGTGGAGACCACGCTTATCAAGGGCAAGGTAGAGGTACAGCTGGGGGACGGTTCCGGCAAAAAAATTATACTTAGACCTAATGAAAAACTGACGGTTCCCAGCGTGGCCAGTTCGGCGCCTGCCGGCGGAGTGGCGTCGAACCTCCGTCAACCGTCCTATACCCTGCAGCCGCTTATTCATCAGAGCGACACGATGGGATATGATGAAGTGGCGTGGATCGACAATAAGCTGGTATTCTGGAACGAGGCGTTCGGACAGGTGGCTGAAAAGATGGAGCGCTGGTATGATGTACGGATACATTTTGTACGACCGGAATTGAAGAAGGAATATCTGTCGGGCACGTTTGAAAAGGAGACGGTGGAGCAGGCGCTGACCATCCTTCAGATGACTACGCGGTTTACTTTCAAAAAAGAAGGGAAGGATATTTATCTGCAATAAAACCTATAACCAAGACTATGTACAGCAACATTTCAACGTAAACAACAACTTACAGGGGTCCGGCCCCATGGATGAAACTTCCGGCAAAAAAGGGAAGAGCGGTAACTCTTCCCCGGAGGTTTAGAAATTTTTACAGGAGCAGATTCGCGTGTGGCGGGTTATGCCCCTATTCTTAACCCATATAACAAATTTATGAAAAAACAGAGAGCCGGGAGGCACCCGGCATCTATTTGTCTGCAATGTTTTTTTCTTATGAAACTTACTATCCTGCTGGTGATCGCAACGTGTCTGCATGCTTCGGCGCATGTAAACGCTCAAAAGCATTTTACCATGGCCCTGCACCAGGAGCCGGTGGACAGGATATTTACCATTATCCAGAAGAAGACCGGGTACAGGTTCTTCTACAACTACGGCTATGTCAAAAAGCTTGGCAAGGCCGACCTCGTGGTGACGGATGCGCTGCTCACCGACATCCTGGACAAGCTGCTGGACGGGCGTATGGGCTACCGGATCATCGAGCCGGATATGGTGGTCATCACCGACAAGGAGCATGGCAATACGGGGAAGGTGGATGTGTCGGGTACTGTCTATACAGAAAAGGGGGAGCCTTTTCCGGGTGTGTCCATACAGGTGAAGGGGACGAGGTCCGGCGTCGTCACCAACGAGCGGGGGGATTTTTCGCTGAGCGTGCCCGAGGATGCGTTGCTGGAGGTGTCATATGTGGGGTATGAGACACAGCAGATAGCTATACAGGGCAGGAAGAAGCTGACCATACGGATGAACCCTGTGAGCGCGGGGATGAATGAAGTGGTGGTAGTGGGGTATGGCACCAGTAAAAAAATGAACCTTACCGGGAGCCTGGCGACGCTGGATATGAAGGACAAGGAGAATACGCCTATCACCAATGCCAGCCAGGCTTTGCATGGAATGCCCGGACTATGGGTGAACCAGGCGGGTGCGCAGCCCGGCGCGGATGGCGCCACCATCCGAATACGGGGCATCGGCACGTTGAATAACAATGACCCGCTGGTGCTGGTGGATGGCATCGAGTATGATCTGAATGAGATCAACCCCGCCTTTATCGACAATATTACGGTGCTGAAGGATGCTTCGGCCGCCATTTATGGATCGAGGGCGGCCAATGGGGTGATACTCGTGACCACCAAGATGGGGAAGAAGGGCAAGATGCAGATGGACTACAATTTTTCCTATGCCATTCAAAAGCCCACCTATCTGCCGGATGTGGTCTGGGACCCTATCCAGTACATGCAAATGAAGGATCAGGCGGAGATCAACGAGGGGAAAGCGCCTGCGTCCGTGGATTATACCCAGGCGCAGATCGATGAATACAAGGCTGGGATGGTCTCCGACCCGCTGGTCTATCCGAATATGAACTGGTTCGACAGGGTGTTGAAGGATGGGAACATGCAGCAGCACAACCTTCATTTTTCGGGAGGCTCGGACAAGGTGGCATACAATATCGGCCTTGGGTATATGGACCAGGACGGCATACTCATCGCCGCCAATCACGCCAACCGATATACGTTAAATATCAGCGTGTCGGCCAATGTCACCGACAGGCTCAAGGTCGGTGCCGACATCGTCGGGAATTACCGGGTGTATACCCAGCCCGCCTTTGGCGCACCGAACGCGATGAATTATTATTTTACCCGGCTGATGCGGGTGCTGCCCATATTCGGCACCTATACGCATGACGGGCGTTATGCCAGCACGGTGTTCAGTACTCCCGGCAGGAATACGATCGAGAACCCTATCATGCTGCTGAAGGAAGGGAGCTATAAGAACAGGATACAGCGTACGCTGCTGAAGCTTTTTTCGGAATACAAGCTGCCATTCGATGTGCGGTACAATATCAACCTGGGAGTGGACCGGCAAAATGCCTATACTACCAATTTCGTACCTTATCTCGTCTCGTACAATCCCAAGACGCTGGCGCCGAACAATTTCAATATCAATCCGGCGTCGAACAACTGGGACAATGACAACCTGAACCTTTCTTTTTACCAGACCCTCAACTGGGACAAGGGGATAGGTGATCACCGTCTTGGGCTGATGGCGGGCTCCAGCTATAACAATTTCGGCACGAATGCTTTTAACGGTCATGCGGAAGGGTATTTCGACAATACGCTGAGCGATCTGGCGGCGGGTTCCACGAATATGACCACTTCGGGCAGCAGCACAAAGGATGTACTGGTGTCGTATTTCGGTCGATTGAATTACAGCTATAAGGAAAAATACCTGCTGGAGGGGATACTGCGTTATGACGGCTCGTCGCGATTTGCCGACGGGCACCGTTGGGGTACATTTCCTTCCGTGTCCGCCGGATGGCGTATCGACAAGGAAAGCTTTGTCCATCTGCCCGCCCTTTTCGATCTGCTGAAGCTGCGTGCGTCCTGGGGCAAGCTGGGTAACCAGGCTATACCCCTGTACAGCTATCTCAATACCGTGAACATCGGCGCGAACTATTCGTATTCCTTCAACAATACCGTAGCATCCGGCGCTGCCGTCACCGCCTACAACGACCCCAACCTATCCTGGGAGACGACCACCGACTACAATGGGGGTATGGATGTCTCTTTGTGGAAGGGGATGCTGCAGGCCACTTTCGACGTGTTCAAGCGGCGTACATCCGGCATCCTGATGGCCGTCAAGATCCCCGCACAGATAGGTAATCTCACCGGGCCCACGGAGAATGTAGGGGTGGTGGACAATACCGGCTATGAGATCGGGCTTGTGCACCGGAACAGCATCGGGGATGTCACCTATGAGATAGGGGGTAATATCAGCTTTGTAAAGAACAATGTCGTCTCATTGCGCGGTCAGTCGCTGATCAGCACCAACCGGATAACGGAGGCGGGGCATCCCATCAATTCCTACTATCTCTACCAGGCGACGGGTATTTACCAGGACCAGGCGCAGGTGGACAACAGCGCGAAGTTCAGCAATGCCGTGAAGCCCGGCTATCTGCAATACCGGGATGTTCTCAAGGACGGCAAGCTGGATGGTTCCGACAGGATCATCGTCGGCAGCTCATCGCCGAAGTATACCTATGGATTCAATCTGAATGTAGGGTACAAACATTTGTCATTGATATCCTTCTGGCAGGGGGTGCAGGGTGGCAGCATCTATCCGTCGTTGAATTTTGCCTGGCCTTTCAATAATGGCGCCGGTGTGACAAAGCAATGGATCAATGGTTCGTGGACGCCTGCGAATACGCATGCGAAGCTGCCCATCCTCACCACCGCCACGGGCGCCACGGAGAACTATCAGCCATCTACCTTCTGGCTGAGGGACGCGTCCTATCTGCGGATGAAGGACCTGCAGCTGCGGTATGATCTGCCTTCGGCGCTGGCTACGAAGCTCACCGTGCATAAGATCGCCGTCTTTGTCAATGCCAATAACCTTGTCACCATTGCAAAGTACAAGGATTTCGATCCAGAGAAGAATACGACCAATGACAACCTGTACGAATACCCTTCGGTGAAGACATTCAGCTGCGGGGTCAATGTCACTTTTTAACACCATTTATCTCAGCATAAAAACTGAAAGGATGAACAAATTATTTTTAGCGTGTATTCTGACCGTGCTGCTGGCCGGATGTTCGAAGCAGGTGCTGGATACGCAACCCAATAACAGCTATACCGAGGATACTTACTGGACCTCGGACAAGAATGCGCTGGCCTATCTTTCCGGCTGCTACCAGGCCCTTATGTTCAACGGGGTCTATGGATACGCCACGCCGTTGTGGGAGGAGACCGCCACACCCAATGCGTATGATTATGGTAATTCGGATGGCTTTTCGCTGATAGCGCTGGGTACGCAAAACGCCACCAACACCACAACGGGCAATATCGTCACGGGCATTATCAGCAGCCGCTGGACCGATGCGTATGGCGGCGTAGGGCGTTGCAATACTTTACTGGCCAATATCGACAAGGTCCCTGTGCTGGATACGGCGCTGCGGGCCCGTATGAAGGCGGAGGCCAAATTCCTCCGTGCGCTGTTTTACAGTCTGCTGGAAACGTATTATGGAGATGTGCCGCTGATCCTCGACGAGCCCGATCTTGTCAGCCAGGCGGGACTTTCCAGGACGCCCAGGCCGCAGGTAGTGACGCAAATTTTGAAGGACCTGAATGAAGCGGTTCCCGAGCTGCCGGCAAAATACAGCGGGAGTGATATCGGAAGGGCTACGAAGGGGGCTGCGCTGGGGCTTATGGCGCGGGTGCTTTTGTTCGAGGCCAGCCCGTTGAACAACCCTTCGGGGGATGTGTCGAAATGGGCCCAGGCTGCTGCCGCGGCACAGGCGGTGATGAATCTCAGCGATGCGGGGTATGGGTTATTCCCCAATTACCGGAACCTGTTCCTGCCGGCGAATGAGAACAAGCAGGAAACCGTATTCGACGTACAATATTCATTAGCGTCACCCGGGCTGGGCAATTCCTTCGACCTTATCGACCGGAGCTATAATACGAATGCGCCCCTGCTGGATCTTGCGAATGCGTATGAATGTACGGACGGGCTGCCTATCGACCAGAGCCCGTTGTATGATCCCGCGCATCCCTATGCGAACCGTGATCCCCGTCTGGGCATGACCATCGTCTACCCCGGGGCGAAGTACCTGGGGGCTGTCACGACCGCGAATTCACCTTTTCAATTCACGGGATATGGCGTGAAGAAATACAGTATCTATGATTCCGTCGCCAGCAGCAATCTTATCAACCAGGCCGGCAAGTCCGAGACGAACTATATGGTGATCCGATATGCGGATATCCTTTTGATGTATGCCGAGGCGCAGAATGAGGCAGGGGGGCCCGATGCATCCGTCTATGACGCTGTAAAGCAGGTCAGGCTAAGGGCGGGTATGCCGGAGCTGCCGGCGGGGCTGACCCAGGCGCAGATGCGGGATGCTATCCGGCTGGAGAGGAGGGTGGAATTTGCCTGTGAAGGATTTTACTACAATGACATCCGGCGATGGAAGACCGCCGAGCAGGTGATGAATGCTACCATTTACAATTCGCAGGGGCAGGCCATCGTGCAGCGGAGCTTCGACGCCAGTCGTGATTACTGGTGGCCTGTGCCTCAGCCTCAGCGTGATCTGGATCCCAATCTTTCTCAAAACATCAACTATTAAAGGTATGAAAAATATACTTGCCGTCCTCCTCGTGCTTTTTGCTTTGGCCTGTAAG
>DASZWE010000595.1:0-6097 GCA_035546735.1 Puia sp. | reverse complement strand
ATGGACGCCTCGACGGCCATATCGTCCAGGGCCATGTGGATACCACGGCAGTTTGCGCTCACCGGACGGAACTCAACGGCAGCTGGGAGTTCCGCTTCGAATTCCCTAAAAAATTCAGCCACCTGGTCATAGAGAAAGGCTCCATCAGCCTGAATGGCATCAGCCTCACGATATTCAACGTGAAGAAATCCCGGTTTGACGTGGCCATCATCCCTTACACCTATGAACATACGAATATCCAGTCCATTCTGCCAGGCAGCCTGGTGAACCTGGAATTCGATATGATAGGCAAATACGTCAGCCGGATACAAGGTCTGAAAAGCTGATCAGGAAAAATATCGCTTCCATTGCAGGAACCTCTTTTCAAATAAATGATAGCTCCCATAGCTGCATAGAAGCAAAAGGACGAGTCCCGCCACCCTGGTAAGGACATATGCCGCCAGCGGCTGCGCTCCTCCTTCGATCCACAATGATTGTGCTTTGCTCACCAGCATCAGCAGGATGAAGCCGTGATATACATATAAGCCATAGGAATATTTTCCAAGCCATCGAAGCCATCTCGCCGAAAAAAGACGTCTTATCCATCCACCCTCGTCACCCGGCAATGCCATACGGTATAATATCGCCGCCAGCAATATATCGATACAACTGTATCCCCATCTCATAAGCAGGGCATTGGTGGGCGCCAGGTTTCGGTCTATCCCGATGATGACGATAAGGACAAGCGTGGCCGCTAAGACCATGCCCCTGATCACCCCCCGCTGGCGCGCCAGAAGCCCTTCCCTTTCCAGCACGGTCAGCAGCGCCCCCATCAATAAAGGCTCTGCCGCAGTCAGCGTATTGAAGTAATTCAGCAACGGCTGTCCTGTCGTTGCCCTGCCGGCCACCGATATACACACTATCGCCAGAATGATCGTTTTTCGGTTGACTTTCCCCGTATACTTAAAAATAAAAGGCCATACCAGATAGAACTGCTCCTCCACGGCGAGCGACCAGAATATGAACAGCATAAAATTTTCGGGCAGGCCATAAAGAACTATCCTCCAGTTGCTCAGATAGCTCCAATACCACCATTGCTCTCTGTACAATCCGCCAAAGAAAATAAAATACCGGTCGTAAACCAGCGGCAACACGCCAAAAAAGAAGATGAGGCAGGCATAATAGATAGGGAATATCCTTAATACCCTGCGTCCATAGAAGTTTTTGAAATAATGCCTCCCTCCGTCCCGGGCCGCATGCTCATAAAGCTTACCTGTGATCAGATAGCCGGAAAGGATAAAAAAAAGATTGACGCCAATCCATCCTCCTGTAAAAAGATAGTATTCATTAAAAAAGTGTCCCGCCACTACCAGGACGATCGCCAATCCTCTTAATCCGTCCAGCCAAGGTATCGGAGACCTTTTTTCTATGGAATGCATCATCAATATTAGGTATTTTTATATTTTTATTCACAACTTATAAGAGACCATGCTGCAGCAACTCCTCTACATCCTTTGCATTTCCCTTATCTGCTGCTCTTGGGGACTTCCGCCGCTGCTTTTGCTAAAGAGATCGCTTTTCACCGATGCGGTTTGGTACAGGTCGAAGGCAGGACTCATAGCCTTCCTCTTTTTGCTGGGATGCATGACACTGGGATTGTTGTCGTCATGGCTCTATCTTTTTATTCCACTGCGATACCCGATGGTGCTAACGCTGACGGGCTTGCAACTATTGATCACCCTGGGCACAGGGCATGGCCGGCTAATGCGCCTCTGGTCATCTCTTCCGTCATCCGGTCCATTGAATGGACTGCCTTTGTTTTTTTTTATAATCTGCATCTTTCTCTTTCTCCTGCTGGGCTGCTTGCCCACCGCCAATACAGATACCCGGATATATCATCTCCAGATTGTCGAATGGGCCTCGAGGTATCCGGCGGTGCCTGGCATCGCCAATCTCTTTCCCCGGCTGGGCCTGGGTTCCAACTGGCTGCTCCTGATCGGGTCCTTTCACATCCCGGGCCGTAACGACTTCTTCCATCTCAACTCCGCTCTCGTCATCTGGCTGTTCGTCTGGCTCTTCCATCAGTGGTATTATCACTGGCGCAATGGATCTCACCGGCAGCTCAGCCTCTTCTACTTCCTGTTGCTGGCCTATTCGCTATTCGACTGGGAACTTTTCCGTAATACCGCCAGTTCCACCAGCTATGACCCCATCGTCACCACCTGTCTGCTGCTCCTCCTGTGCTGCTGGGTCGAATGTATCCTGCTGGACGGGAAAGAACCTGCCCCTTCTTTGTTATTCGTTTCTATTGCCCTATCCGCCCTGGGGTTCAAATTGTCGGGCTTCTTTGTATTGATCCTGCTGGCCTATCACCTCTTTCGCCATCGCCGCCTGCCATACTATGGCATATTCACCGCCATCGCATTTTTGGTTATAGTAACTCCTGTGCTGGTAAAGAATTACATTATCACAGGCTACCCTTTGTTCCCTCTTCCGCTGTCCATCGGCCGCCCCGACTGGCAGCTCCCCACCGGCATGTTGAAGCACCTGAATAATTATATAGTACTGTCGAACAGGTTTTTAAACAGTCCCTTTGTGAATAGCATCGCTTTCAGGGAACACCACGCCTTATGGTTCGCCTCATGGTTCAAGGCCCTGGTGCCACAGCACAAATTGATAATACTGCTTACTGTTGTTAGTATCGTCACGGTGTTCATCCATAAAAAATGGCCGGGTGGGCATAGGAATATCCGCATTATCATGCTATTGCTCCTGCTTATGGAAATAGCCTGGTTCTTCACTGCGCCCAGCCCCCGCTTCAGCTATGCCAGCCTCCTCTGCACCGCATTTCTGCCGCTGAGCCTTCTTATCGGGCAGGCTATTCCGGACGCTTTATATCGCATAGGGATGCTCATCGCCATTTGCTCCATCCTGATATACATTCCCGTCAGGATGAACGCCTCATTCCACGCTACGACCCTTTTGCGCCCGCAACCTTTCAGTAACGTCGACGACAGGCCGCTATCCATCGATGGCGTACAGTATCACCATCCGGAAAGGCCTGTCAAGGGCTATTTTTGCCTGCTGGGCTCTCTTCCACTTCCCTGTACCTGTCAGATAAATCCCTTTCTTCAGCCGCGAGGACCATCCTTATCGGATGGGTTCCGTATGTCACCGGCGCCGGACAGTGTGTTTGTCCATCAATACAATTACTGATAATGAAAAGAACACCCCTTTTACTACGATATCCCTTTCTGCTCCTCACGTTGTTCCTGCTGGCAGCTTACCTCCCGGTCTTCCTACCCTTCTTTCACATAAAAAATGACACCATAACGCAAAACCTCCCCGTCCGGACCTTCGTCAGTGAAAGCCTTTACTCGGGATACTTCCCATGGTGGAACCCTTATATCAACTTCGGCATCCCGCAATATGGCGATATGAATACGGGATTCTGGAATCCATTTTGCTGGCTCATCGCAGGCACATCGGGCTATGGCGTCTGGGCCATTACATTGGAGGAAATGTTCTATATTCTCATCGGAGGATGGGGTATCTACCTGTTGTGCAGGGATCACCTCCGATGCCCCGGTGCAGCGTTCATCGCCGCCATGACATATATGACCAGCGGATTTATAATGGGGCATTTGCAACATTTCTGCTGGGTCGCTGGCACGGCCTTCTTTCCTTATGTATTGCTGTTTTTCTTAAGGGTACAGCACTCTCCCACCGTCAGGAACTTTATTCTGGGCGGCTGGTGCATATTCTTTTTTGTTGCGTCCACGCATCCCGGGCTGATCATTGGCGCACTTTATTTCCTTCTCCTCCTCCTGATAGCCCTTTTCTGTCTTCACCGGGACATTCGCCCGGCCATCGATACCCGTACATTATGGATCTCCGGCGCGATACTACTCCTATCCGGACTTCTGCTTTCCATTATCGTCATCGTCAGTGACGTCGACGTCTTACGTAATATTTCGAGGGGATCCATCGTAACCCTTCGGCAGTCCCTGCGGGACCCCACCACGTTCCAGTCTTATCTGTCCCTGCTGTTCCCGTTGTCTGTACAAAAGAACGACGCGCTCTTCCGGACGGATATAACGATGCGCAACGCTTATGTCGGTCTGCTTATTTTCGCCTGCCTGGCGGTGACAGGCAGACGGCGGTCCAAAAAATTCCTGCTGAGCTTCGGGGCCATTCTCCTGTTCTTTGTCCTGCTCTCTTCCGGAGGACTTTTTAAGACCTTCGCCTATCATTTCATACCCCTCACGGGTTATGTACGCCTCAACGGAGAGTTCAACTATTTTGTCGTACTGATATTGCTTCTTGCCGGCGCTGCCGGGCTCGCGCAGGGCATGAACGATCCTGCTTCCAAAGAGAAGATACGACGGGTCTTCCATTCCCTGCAATGGCTTTTTGGGATCGCACTGGCGGTTTCCGTCATAGTCATACTCCTTACCCGGAAATCTTTGCTCTTCGTCTCATCACCCGCAGCGGGGAACCTAAAACAATCTATAAAATGGGTGGTTGAACAGCTCAGTTTCTGGGATATGATCATGATCCAATCGGTGATACAGTTGGTAATGCTATACCTGGTCCGCAGGTACTGGAACCGTAATCTTATGCTTATCGTAGGGGCGCATCAGATGCTAATATGCTGGTGCATCCTGCCTTATACGGGTCTTGGAATGGCGGATAAAGCTTCAAGGCAGGCTCTCATCAGCAAGGCTCCCAAAGGCATCCACGCTCCGGAACAAAAAGCGCTGGCCTCCACGGCCTACCTGGATTCGATCCATACCCCCGAACTTGGCCTCATAGGAGCATACAGCAAAAAGATAGGATATGTAAAACAAGAAGCCTACCCTATCGTGCTAACCAACTCCATCAGCTTCTTTCACGACACCGCACTGCTGCATTTTATCCTCGCGCAATCCTGGCTTTTCCTAAGTAAAGACACTGCCAGCGGCACGGCCACTTGCTTCGACAGCACACAGATCCATATAGTGAAGTTCGGCCCCGGAATGGTGCAGGCAGTCATTGACAACACGAATTTCCATTACCTTACTTTTCTTCAAAATGATTACCCATATTGGAAGGCCTCGGTCAACGGCCGGCCCGTCGCTCATTTTACAGGCTTTAAAACATTTGTCACTATGGCATTGCCTACAGGCAGACAGAACATCGAAATATCCTTCGACCCGGCGCCAATTCGGAAAACACTCCTGATACAGCTACTCATCGCCCTCTCGACGCTGCTCTTATTGTGCAGCCGGCAGATCAGGAATAAACGCCTGATCCGTCCGCGACCTATCGCATAAGGTACATCTTCCCGTACCCGTTGTTGAAGTACTTATCCGTATTGTCACCGCCCGACTTGTACTTATCCAGGCTTTTACCGTTGAGGTTGGTGACGACATGATAGAGATACACGCCATTGGCCAGGCGGCTCCCATACATATCCGTACCATTCCACTTGAACTCGGTAATATTACGGCCAATGTGCAAGGGTCCCAGTTCATCGCTGGTGATCTCCCGCACGATTTTGCCCGTAATGGTAAGTATCTGGATCTTGATATTCTGGGGCACTTCACTGCCGGTGATCGTGAAGACAAACGCCGTGGAAGTGGTGAATGGGTTCGGATAGTTCAGCATATTCGAGATCATAGGCTTATTTATGATCGTAAACCCTACTCTATAGGGAGCCGTGCCGGCCGGATTGCCCAACGCATCCTTCCCGCTGACAATCAGCACATAGTCATCCCCGCTCTGATTGTATTGCTTGGTGAAGGCAGGATAAAAGTCCACGGTAGCCGTATTATCCGGACCTCCCGTGGAAGGAGTGAAACGTAACGTATCCGTATTGAAGTGATAGGGATGCAAGGTCATATCGGGGTATTGCACCTGCACCGTGATCAGCGATGTATCCTGCAATAAAAGATATTGCGAGGCGCTCTGCAGCCTGATCTGAATATGCGGCTTGGCCGACACGATGTCGTCATTGAGGATATGGATGTTGTCAAAAGTTACATCCAGCGTCGGATTCCTGTCCTCATACCGCACATAGAACTTCCTGTACAGGAAATTATTGAAGAAATACTGCTCTGGCTGTGCATAGTCGGGA
>DASZWE010000594.1:0-8826 GCA_035546735.1 Puia sp. | reverse complement strand
AGGTGAGCGCCGCCATCGATACGCTCCCTCCCGTCCGGAAAAAGATCCTCATGTTAAAGGCCTTCTATGGCTGCTCCAACAAGGAAATAGCCTCCCAGATGAGCATTTCCATCAAGACGGTGGAAGACCATGTCAGCAAAGCATTCCGCCATATCCGTCAGATAGGGATCACCTTATTGCTCATCGTTCTAAGCTCACTGCCATAAAATATTTTCACCCGGGGCAGGGGTAAACACTTCTTTCAACTGTACATAATAATATCGAATTGACCGACTGCATGCAGAAATTACCCGACGAATTGATAGAGAAATTTTTAAGTGGGAATTGCACTGAGGAAGAGATGGCGCTTGTCTGGAACTATTTACGTAAGAATCCCGACGAGTCCTATCTGCTGAAGGAATTCGAGCAGGTGGATGGAGAAGCTCCTTTACCCGAGAACTATAAAGAAGAGATGCTGGCTTATATCACCGAACGGACACATGGAACAGTAGGGACCAGCGAAGTGAGCATATCCGATAAGGGTCTGCTGGTTGAGATGGCGCCGGCGACCCCTGCTGATAAGAAGGTTAGACGTTTGCGGTTCGTATCGTATGGAGTGGCAGCTGCCGCGATACTGGTGATCTGTAAAATGTGGCTGCTGGACCAGCCTGCTTTGAAGGTATCCGGAGAGCATCTGGCCTCCTACGAAGCGCCAAAAATAGAATGGATAACAGCGAACAACACCGGAAAAAAAGAAATGCACCTGACATTGCCGGATAGTTCAAAAGTCGATCTGGCGCCCGGCGCACGGATGCGTTATCGCAACGGGTTCGGAACCATGGCTGATAGAGAGATCCATGTCTCGGGGAAGGCATTCTTTGAGGTAGCCAAAGATCAGGAGAGGCCTTTTACCCTGTATAGCGAAGGACTCAGGACTGTAGTATTGGGGACGTCTTTCTTCGTAAATGCCAATCCGTATAGCGACAAGGTCAGCGTCAAATTGATGACGGGAAAGGTGCGTGTCTCATTGGATGATTCTATAGATGTCATCCGGCAGAAGGACTATTACCTGCAGCCCGGGGAAGAGCTGGTTTTTATCAAGAGCACCCATAACGTAGCCATCAACGGGCACATAAAACATACGGAAGAACATATAGCCAAAGCGGCGCATAGTGTAAGCGCAGATACCATCTCCAACTGGTATATGTTCAACAACCAGGGTCTGGCGGATGTGTTGGACCAGCTGTCGGCCATCTACAACGTAGACATCGAGTACTCCCATAGCGAGATCAAGGACATGTATTTCATAGGGAAGCTCGAAAAGAAGGATTCATTAAGCGAGATCATACGCGATATAGCAACATTGAACCATTTATCCGTGACCACCTCCAACGGTAGGTATATTATCAGGAAAGGCAAGCCTTAATCCTCAACACAGTTTAAAAAGAGCTTAACTAACACCGCTGGTCGGTGAAAGGGATTCCTATACTAAAACTTGAAAAAAGCTACATTATGAGTAAAAAGCTACTTACATGGCTGTTATTAGTGTGCCTTGGATACACGCTTCAGGCGCAGGACAAGACAGGTAGCGTCACCGGCATTGTTCGTAATGACCAGGGCGATCCCGTGCCCGGCGTTACCGTGCTGGCGAGCAACAGTGAGACAGGACTTTCTTCCGGCACGCAGACGGACTCTGCGGGCATTTTCCATTTTACGAAGCTGCCTGTGAAAGGCAAATACAGCTTCACCTTCAGCGGTGTAAGCTATCAACAGCAGACCCTTACGGGCTATGTGCTCAAGGCGGATGCATCCACTTCCATCCTCGTGCGGATGAAGAGCCAGGCCGGAGCATTGAGCGAGGTGGTCGTGGTAGGTTATGGTACGCAAAAAAGAGCCAATCTTACGGGCGCCGTTGCGCAGGTCAGCGGCGATGTCCTGGACAGGCGGAGCATTCCCAATATGACACAGGGCTTGCAGGGTATGATCCCCAACCTTAACCTGATCTCTACGGACGGCAAACCCATCTCCTCCGCCACCTATAATATCCGTGGTGGAACTTCCATCGGACAAGGCGGTAATGCCCTGGTGCTGATCGATGGTGTACAGGGTGATCCCTCCCTGCTGAACCCCAATGATGTGGCGAGCGTCACTGTGCTGAAGGATGCAGCATCTGCCGCTATATATGGCGCCAGAGCCGCCTTTGGCGTAGTGCTGATCACCACCAAGTCGCCCAGCAAAGGCAAGACCACCATCAACTACAGCTCCAACTATTCCATCAAGTCGCCCACCTATGTTCCGCAGATCGAGTCCAATGGCTATAAGTACATGCTGATGTTCGACTCCGCCTGGACGGGCTGGAACGATTATTCGCAGATACCTGCGGGCGTCAACAAGACGCAGCCTTTCAGCCAGGCGTATCTGACGGAATATGCCAAGCGCAATGCCGACCCCAGCCTCCCGAAGGTAGACGTAGGCTCCAATGGTCAATACGTGTACTATGGCAATACGGACTGGTATGCCATGCTCTATAAAAAACACAATGCCGCCATCGATCAGAACCTGTCCATCTCCGGCAGCAGCGGCAAGGCCAGCTTTTACGTGACGGGCCGCTATTACGGACAGGATGGTATCTTCCGGTACAATTCGGATGATTATCACATGTACAACCTGACGGCTAAAGGCAATATAGATGTGTTGCCCTGGTTACAGGTATATAACTATACGCAGTATACCAACCGCGATTATCACAACCCTCTGAACGTAGGGGAAGGTGGTGGCATCTGGCGTAACATGGCCGATGAGGCGCATCCGTCCTCCATGCTGTTGAACCCGGATGGAACGCTGACCTTTTCAGCCGCCTATACAGTAGGAGACCTTTTCTATGGCAAGAATGGCATCGACCTGAAAAGCCAGGTCTTCCGCAATACTACCGGCTTTACTGCCAAATTCATGAACAATCATCTTCGTATCAAGGGCGACCTCACCTATCAGAATACGGACTCGGCGCTGAAGCAGATACGTGTGCAGGTGCCTTACAGCGTAACGCCGGGTGTGATCGCCTATGTAGGCACTACTACCAATGACTTCCTCATGGGCAATGCCAAAACCCAGTACCTGGCGACAAATATTTACGGTGAATATGAGAATACCTTCGCCAGCGACCATTATTTCAAAGCGTTGGTAGGATACAATTATGAACAATCGGTATACAACAATTTCAATGCGCAACGCAATGGCCTGGTCTATGCAAACGCGACGGATCTGAGCCTGGCATTGGGGCAGAACATCACTACCAATGGAGGCTATGAGAAATGGGCGATCCTGGGTGGTTTCGGCCGATTGAACTATGCGTATAAGGACAGGTACCTTGTAGAGGTCGACGCCCGTTACGACGGATCGTCGAAATTCCCGTCCAATCAGCGTTATGGATTCTTCCCTTCCGTATCGGCAGGATGGCGCCTGACCAAGGAAGCGTTCTGGAATGTAGACCCCAATGCGATATCCGATATTAAGATACGCGGCTCTTATGGCAGCCTGGGTAACGGCAACATTGCTTCCTATGCTTTCCAGGAACTATTCAGAATCTCCCAGTCGGGAAGGGTCATCAACGGCGTACGTCCGCAGACCACTTCACAGCCCAATGTGATCCCCGACGGGCTCACCTGGGAAAAAGCCACCACCAGGGACCTCGGTCTGGATGTCTCTTCGCTTAACAACCGGCTGACCTTTACAGGCGATATCTATACCCGGGTGACCACCAATATGTTTACGGTAGGGAAAACGCTGCCCGCCGTATTTGGCACTACTGTTCCCAAGGGCAACTATGCCGACATGAAGACCAATGGCTGGGAAGCTTCCATCAACTGGAGGGATCAGTTCAACGTCGCGGGCAAGCCATTGCATTACAGTGTCGGATTCTGGATGTCCGACTACCAGTCCACCATCACCCGGTATAACAATGCCACTAAGCTCCTTACCGACTATTATACGGGTCAGAAGCTGGGCCAGATCTGGGGCTATACCAACGATGGTTTCTGGACAGAGGCAGACAATCCGGCCGTCAACGGTCCCAAGTTCCAGCCTATCTTCAAGGCTTCCAATACGGGCAAATGGTTGCCCGGCGATCTGAAGTTCAAGGACATCGGCGGGGGGCCGGATGGCAAACCGGACGGCGTGGTCAACAACGGGAACAATACTGCCACCAATCCGGGCGATATGCGTGTCATCGGTAACAGCACGCCTCGATATACCTACGGCATCAGTCTGAATGCAGACTACGGGGGCTTCTTCTTCGGCGCCTTTATCCAGGGAGTAGGCAAACAGGACTGGTGGCCCGGCAGCGAGGCGGATGTATTCTGGGGCCAGCTCAATCGTCCTTACAACTTCCTCTTCAAATACCAGGAAGGCAAGATCTGGAGCCCGGAGAATCCCAACACCTACTTCCCCCGCTACCGTGGTTATACCGCGCAGAACGGCCAGGGTGAGCTGTACAATGCACAGACAAGGTATCTGCAGAACGTCGCGTATGTCCGCCTGAAGAACGTGCAGTTGGGATACAACCTGCCGGCCGCCATGATACAGCGTCTGAAGCTGACGGGCATACGGGTATATGTGTCCGGCGAGAACCTCTGGACCTATTCGCCGATGTTCAAGATCACGAAGAATCTCGATCCGGAGAGCATTGGCAAGTCGGATATTATCCTGACGGGTACCACTAACAATGGCAACGGTAATAACTATCCCATCCTGAAGAGCGTTACCCTGGGATTGAATATTACCCTATAAATCCGGCAAATTGAAACACTTTAAAAACAGAAGTATGCTTCTTAATAAAAAATATCTGATCGGACTGTCGGTAGTTCTTCTACTCGCCAGCTGTGCCAAGAATCTCGACCAACAACCTCAGTCTACTGCCAGCAGGGATGTTATATTCAGCAGTACGGACGGTCTTCAGCTGTATGCCAATTCGTTCTATGATGTGCTGCCGGGTATCAACGATATCTTCCGGACGGACGCCAACATGAGCGATTATGGCGCACGCAATGCCGTGCCCGACTATATCCGTGCAGGATTTTACAATTCCCGTCAAAGTTCCGGCTGGAGCTGGAGCGCGTTGCGCAATATCAACTATTTTATTGCCAATAACACCAATCCCAATATCGCGCAGAATGTACGGGACAATTATACGGGACTGGCCCGATTCTTCCGTGCCCTCTTCTATTACAATATGGTGCAGAAATTTGGTGATGTTCCCTGGATCAATAAGCCGTTGAGCAACCTGGACACCGTCGGCCTGTATGCCAAACGCGATCCCCGGGAAAAAGTAATGGATTCCGTACTGGCCGACCTGAACTATGCCATTGGGCATATCGCGCTGGCCACCGACGCCAGCCGCAGCCAGATCACCAAATGGGTGGCCTATGGTTATAAGTCACGTATCTGTCTTTTTGAAGGGACATACAGGAAGTACGACTCCGCCACTTCCAGCGATGGAGCCGTGAAGGCTACTGCCAACCAATGGCTTCAGGAAGCAGCCAACGCGGCCAAGGCGGTGATGGACAGCGCCGGATTCAGCCTGAACACTGCCAACGGCCTGGACCTCTCTTATCGCAATCTGTTTATCAGTACCGCACCTGTGGCCAATGAGATCATGCTGGCCAGCGTCACCAGCAGCTCGCTGGCCGTTCTCAACGACGCCAACTGGTATTATACCAGCAGCACCTATGGCGTGCGCCTGAATTTTACCAGGGACTTCATCAATATGTATCTCAACCTGGACGGCTCGGCCTTTACGGATATCCCCGGTCATGACACCCTGCCTTTCTGGAAAGAAACACAGGGAAGGGACAAGCGTTTGCAGCAGACCATCCGCACGCCTGGCTATACCCGTCTAAGCAGCGGATCGGTGATTGCCGGACCTCCCGCTTTCAACTATTCCTATACAGGATATATGCCTATCAAATGGTCGCTGGACGATACGTATTATGACAATGGTACGTTAAACACCAATTCCGTCAGCCAGATGCGTTATGCAGAGATCCTGCTGAATTATGCGGAAGCCCAGGAAGAGTTGGGACAGCTGTCCCCATCCGACTGGACAAAGACCATTGGCGCGTTGCGTGCCCGCGCCGGTATTACCAACAGCCCTTTGCCTGCCGTTGCTGACCCCTATATCCAGGCTTATTTTCAACGTTGGAATGGAGGATTGACGGACCCTGTTCTGCTGGAGATCTATCGCGAGCGGAGCATCGAGCTTGTACTGGAAGGCCTGCGTTATTCCGACCTGCTGCGCTGGGGCATGGGCAAGCTGCTGCTGAGGCCATGGAACGGATTCTATGTACCGGCCCTGAATCAGCTGATGGACCTGGATCAGAATGGCACACCCGACGTATGTTTCTACCAAGGTTCAAAACCGAGCAATGTCAGCGGCGTCACCTATGTCAACGTATCGCCCACTATCGGCACCACCGTCAATCCGCAGACGCTGGAACATGGCACCTATGGAGATATATTGTGGCTGGTAAATGGCGACCCTGGCAGAGTGTGGAACGAATGGAGGGCCCTTTACCCCATACCTTACAACGACCTGCAGATAAACCCTAATCTGGGACAAAATCCCGGCTGGAATTAAAACCATATTTGATCTACTATGAAACAATGTTCACACAGGGTTCTGACTACGAGGGGGACAGCATTATTGCTGTCCCTTCTTTGCATGACTGCCGTCTATGCACAACGATTCAATGTCGGCACGTACAATCTGCGTAATGCCAATCACGGCGACTCGCTGCGCGGCAATGGATGGGGTCAACGGTTGCCTGTAATGGCGGCCATGATCCGATTCCACGATTTCGATATCTTCGGTACCCAGGAGGGGCTGCACCATATGCTGGAAGACCTGCGTGACAGTTTGCCGGGTTATACCTATATCGGCATCGGACGGGATGATGGTAAGGAGAAAGGAGAATATTCCGCCATCTTCTACAAGACCAATAAGTTCAAGCTGCTGGAGCATGGGGATTTCTGGCTGTCTGAAATTACCGACCGGCCCAATAAGGGGTGGGATGCCGTGCTGCCCCGTATTTGCACCTGGGGGAAGTTTAAAGAGATAGCTACCGGTTTTACCTTTTATATGTTCAACCTGCATATGGACCATATAGGCGTCAAGGCCCGCGCGGAGAGCGCCAAGCTGATCCTGGCGAAGATCAAAACCTTCCCTGCCAGCACGCCAGTGATCCTCACCGGCGACTTCAACGTGGACCAGACCAGCGAAAGCTACAAGCTGATCAATGAGTCGGGTGTATTAAAAGATTGTTATGAGCTGTCGCCTATCCGCCTGGCGACCAACGGCACTTTTAATAATTTTCGCGCCGACGGCAAGACAGATAGCCGTATAGACCATATATTTGTTACCAAACAATTCCGGGTGATCCGCTATGGGATACTCACGGATACGTACAGGCTGGCCAATGACAGCACCACTGAGGGCCAAACGATGGCTAACGCTCCCCGGGAGATCAGGATGAGCCGATACAGCGCCCGTACGCCTTCGGATCATTTCCCTGTAGAAGCGCAGGTGGAACATGGAAAATAATATATTCAAATAACAGCTCATGAAGAAATTCCTTGTAATACTTCTGCTCATAAGCAGCAGCGCCTTTTCACAGAAAGTAGAGCATGTGGTGCTGATCACTGTCGATGGGTTCCGTCCCAATCTTTATCTGGACCCTTCCTGGAATACGAAGAACCTCCACTGGATGATGAAAGAAGGAGCTTATTCGGACGGCGTAAGAAGCGTCTTTCCAACCATGACCTATCCCAATCACACCACTATCGTGACAGGGGTGAAGCCTGCCACGCACGGGGTATATTTTAACAGCATGTTCGAACCCAATGGCCCCACCGGGAAGATATACTGGTATGACAGTTCTATTCATGCTCCCACTGTCTGGGACGCCGCCGAGAAAAAAGGGATGACGGTAGCGACACTATTCTGGCCCGTGTCGGCCGGGGCGAATGTTCAATATAATATTCCCGACAACGGCAGCCTTGGTGAAGCAAATCGTGAGCAATATTCGACTCCGGCGGGTTTTATAGATACCCTCAAAAAAGAAGTCTTCGACGGCGCTGCTAAAATAGAATACGGGCGGGACCATAATGTAGCGCGTATAGCTGCTTATGTTATCGCTAAAGCCCAACCGAATCTTATGACCATTCATTTCTTTTCAGTTGATCATTATTCCCATATGCAGGGTAGGGATGGGGATAGCGTCCGGTCGGCGGTAAAGGATGCCGACAGCAGTGTGGGTATTGTAATAGATGCGTTGAAGAAAGCCGGTATCTGGGACAAAACTGTTCTCATCATCACGGGCGATCACGGTTTTGAAAATGTGACAACCAGCATCAGTCCGAATATATGGCTGATGAGGGCCGGGCTCATCACGGATGTGAAGAAGGATGAATGGAAGGCGCAATTCATGTGTGTCGGAGGCAGCGCCTTTTTGTACCTGAAGGATCCCAACGACAAAGAGACGATAAAAAAGGTGCTGGAAACGCTCGATGCATTGCCTGCCGATGAGAAAAAATATTTCCGGATCATCGACAGGGCGAAGATGGATGCAGTCGGAGCCAATCCCGTGGCAGCATTTGCCTTGTCGGCGGAAAATGGAGGTGCATTTAACAATAGCATGAGAGGCGAGGCCGTGCGACCCGGTCATGGGGGTACTCACGGACATTACCCTGACTTCCAGAATATTAAGACCGGTTATGTGATCTGTGGTCCCGGGATCAAAAAGGGCGTGGTGATCAAAGGTATGAACCAGTGGGATCAGGCGGCGATCATTTGTA
>DASZWE010000593.1:0-5833 GCA_035546735.1 Puia sp. | reverse complement strand
TGGCTGCATAAGAATTATCCCCAGATAAAGGTCCTCGCTTTGTCCATGTCCAGCGACGAGAACACGATCATACGAATGCTCCGGCTGGGCGCCAAGGGTTATATCATGAAGAATATAGAGCCTGAGGAGCTGAAGGTGGCGCTGGATTCTATCATGAAAAAGGATTTCTACCTCTCTGAATATATTTCCGGCAAGATCATCAGCGGTCTGCACAAGGACCTGGGCAATCCGGAAGATCCTGTCATTCTCAGTGATAAGGAAAAAGAGTTTCTCCGACTGATATGTTCGGAGCTTACTTACAAGGACATTGCGGATAAGATGTTCATCAGCCCCCGCACGGTAGATAATTACCGTAATACGCTTTTCGAGAAATTAAAAGTGCGCACGAGGGTAGGGCTGGTCATGTTTGCCATTAAGAATGGTTTGGTTGAGATATAGGCGTGACCGTTCGGTGGGGCGGTGAATCTGTTGGCCGGGTCGAACCTTCTGACCAGACCGAACCTGTTGGCCAGACCGAACATGCTGGCCAGGTCCTGTTACTCCTTCGGGCCGGCGCCAGAACGGACCGGAGGTTGGTTGTCTATAACCGAGCCCTGCGAAGGTTACGACCGGGGAGGACCGTGTCGAAGCAGGTCCGACGAAGGCCTACCGACATTACTACCGCCTTTCGTCAGCGTGATGAGCAGCGCGGGCAGGAACACGAGGTTTGTCACGGTGGCGATCACCAGTGTCAGGGATGTCAGCCAGCCCAGCGCGAATATGCCGCCGAAATCACTAAAGCAAAAGATGACAAAGCCTGCGATGAGCACCAGCGAGGTGTAGAGAATGCTGATGCCTGTCTTGTTGATGGTGTCGATGACGGTGCGTTCTGCATCCGCCTTTTTACCATCGGGGCCGCGGGATTCCTGCTTATAATTCACAAGGAAGCGTATGGTGATGTCGATGGCAATACCCAGCGCGATGCTAAAGATGATGACGGTGGAGGGTTTTAGCCGGACTCCTGCCCAACCCATGATGCCGGCGGTGATGATCAGCGGAATGACATTGGGAATAAGACTGCAGAGAAGTATCCGCACGGACCTGAAAAGAAGGAGCATACAGACAGCGATGAGCACAAATGCCCACTGAATGCTATCTTTTAGTCCCTTGATGATAAAGCTGCTGCCTTCCAGGTAGGTGACGCTGGTGCCCGTGAGCTCGACATGATATCGGGACGTATCGAACAGCTGACGGGTCTTTTTTTCCAGATCATCCAGGATGAAGGGCAGGCGGGCGCTGCCCACGTCGGCCATGTTCACGCTGATGCGAAGCCGTTCCTGGTCTTTGTCGACAAAGCTCTTTAATAGTTGATTGAGGTTGCCCGCGCCTTTGCCCGCCTTTTTGGATGAGTCGCCGACCTTTGCGGATGAGTCGCTTCCTCCCTTCAGGTAGTCTGAAAGAAAGGCCAGGTCCATAGAATTCGGCACGCCATACTGGGCGCTGTCCCCTCCATAGTAGGACTGGCGAATGAATTTCAATCCTTCCACCAATGACAATGGCCGGGCCATCTCTGGCTGGGACGCTATGTATTGTGACAGGCTGTTTACGCTGTCCAGGGTCTGCAGCATATTGATCCGAAGTCCATTCTTTCTTTTTGTGTCCACAATGATCTCCAGCGGCATTACACCTTTGAAATTATGCTCGAAGAATTTCAGGTCTTTATAGATGGGATCTTTTTGCGGCAGGTCATCCACGATGAATCCTTCGGACCTTAGCCGGAACATGCCTGCTATGGCCAGGGCCAGCAAAACAAAGGTGACGCCATAGATAGCTTTCTGATGGTGCAGGGTCCATGTTTCCAGCCGGCGCAGGAGGGCGGCCAGCCATTTGTTCTCGAGATAGCGGGTATGTTTTTCCCGGGGTGCGGGAAGATAGCTGAGGACGACGGGTATCAGGATAAAGGAAATAAAGAAGAGGAGCATGATATTGATCCCGGCTACGACCCCGAACTGGTTCAGGATGGCGCTCCTTGTCAGCGCAAAGACGCCAAATCCGATGGCGGCGGTGATGTTACAGAACAGGGTGACGACGCCCATGCGGCCTGCCATCAGGACCAACGCTTCGTGCTTATTGCCTGTGTCCCTGTAGGCGGTATGATATTTATTCAGAAAATAAATACAGTTGGGAATGCCTATAACGACCATCAGCGTAGGTGTAAGGGCGTTCAGCAGGGTGATCTTATAATCCAGGAGGTCCATTGTACCAAGGCTGAAGATCACTCCCACGATGACCACTCCCAGCGAGAGGAGCATGGTGCCGACGCTGCGGAAAAAGATGAGCAGGATGATGGCAGACAGGACCACTGATCCGAGGAGGAACCAGGTGGTTTCGCGGGATACTTTCTGGGCCATGACGGTCCGGATAAGGGGAAGGCCGCTGAGGTGCATATCCAGTCCGTACGTCGCACCAAAGGCACGGACCTGCTTTATAATGGCATTTACGGTGGCGATACGGCGGGCGGAGTTCATCACATCCTTGTTCACCCGTACGGCCATCAGCCAGGTATGTGTCTTGGCATTATAGAGCAGTCCCTTGTAAAAGGGAAGGCCCAGGAATACGGCCTTGCCGCTGTCGATGGCGGCCTGTGAACCGGGATGACGGGGGAATAAGGGAACGGCACGGGGTTTTTGGGTGACGGAGTCTCTCAGCAGATTGATCGCCATTGGGATACTCAGCACGTCGTCTACCCCGGAGACCTTTTTCAGCGAGTCGCCCAGCGCGATATAGCCGTCGAATATATTCTTTTTGAAAAGACTGTCTGTCTGTACTCCTACCACGAGCAGGTTGCCGTCGTCTCCGAACTGCTTGCGAAAGTTGAGGTTGGCGATGTATTTGGGGTTGTCGGTGGGAATGCTGCTGTTGAAGTCATAGCTCAGCCGGACCTTGGAGGCGTGATAGGCCATGAAGGCGGTGACGGCCAGGAGTAGGAGGAGGAGAGGTAACCGGAATTTGAGGACCAGGCGTGCGAGAGATTCCCACATGGTTGTTTGTGATTTAGAACGAACCACAGGTTCGTTGTCCGAAGGACAGTTATTAAATCTTTCCGGAAAACGGGTTAATTTTTTCGTCGGCCCGTTTTCCGGACATTAAATGTGGTGCGAAGGTCCGGTATTTTACCGGCTTTTCCAGCGGAGGGAGGGCGGTTTTAACCTTGTTCCGGTAACTTTGACCCGGGCGGATCACCCGGGCTGCTGACGAGGGGTATGCCGGTGCAGGGGCCTGCTTATCCACAGGGAATATGCCGGTCCGGAGGCTGCCAGTCCAGCCGGCTGCTAAAGAGTGGTATGCCGGTGCGAGGGCCTGCCGGTCCGGGGTTACCGGTCCAACCGACTGGTGACTAAGTGTTATGCTTGTATGGGGGTCTGCCGGCGAAGGCTGAAAAGGGAAGTGATGGCCCTGCTTTGTAAACCTGATATGATTGTAAGAACATCGTTTTTGCTGTGTTTTCTTTTTCTGGCCGGGCTTGCCGGTCTGGCCCAGGCCCCTGCCATTGGCTATTGGCGGGATCATCTGCCTTATCACCAGGCTATTGCCGTAGCGGGTGCAGGGTCCAAAGTATACTGCGCCACTCCTTACAGCATCTTTTGGGTTGACAATACGGATAACAGCATCCACCGCATGAGCAAGGTGGATGGGCTCAGCGAGACGGGTGTTCGTACCCTCTGTTATGATGTGCAGCGGGATAAGCTTACGATCGCCTATACCAGCAGCAATATCGATATCCTTTCGGGCAGCCAGGTATTCAATATTCCCGACATACGTCGTACAAGCCTGGTGGGTGACAAGACGATCAACCAGGCGCTTGTCTACAATGGCTATGTTTATCTATCCACCAATCTTGGGATCATTGTTCTCGACGAAGACAAATACGAGGTGAAAGATACCTATGTCATTGGCGCCGGTGGGGACACGCTGGCGGTGCAGTCTCTTGCTACGGATGGGAACTATTTTTATGCTGCTACGGCACAGGGGCTTAAGAAGGCGCCTGCCAATTCACCCGACCTGGCGGACTATCATAATTGGACATTGGTAAATGATGGCGGCGGCGCCTATGGACAGCTGGTCGCGCTGGATGGCAGGATACTGGGTGTCCGGAATGATTCGGTGCTGCTGCTGACGGGCCAGGGCGGGAGCTTTTTTTATACGGATCGGTGGCGCATCAATAGCTTATCGGTGGCGGAAGACAAGCTGCTGGTTTGTGAACAGCTGTCCTACGATAGTGGCAGGGTGGTGGTGGTAACGAGTTCGGGGCAGGTGGAAAGGGTATTGCAGGCGCCGGGTGCGTTGCGAAGTCCTCGTCAGGCGCTGCTGGTGCAGGGGGAGGCGTGGGTGGCAGATTCGCTCACAGGGCTGTCGGCCTGGGGTGCGTCGGGGGATCAGGCCCGGGGGTATATTCCCAATTCTCCTTTTGGGCTTGCAACGGGGCCTATGGTAATACACCAGGATCCTGCGGCCGGACCGGGAGCGGCGGGTGTGCTGTGGGTGGCTTCGGGCGGGGCAGATACGAACTGGGCGGCTCTTCATAATGGTGATGGTCTTTATCGATTGGACGGGAATGGATGGACCAATTATAACAGTAATACCTATGCTACGTTGCAAGGGGTGTTTGATTTTGATGCCGTTGCCTATAATCCCCGGGACTCCGGTCTTTGGGCGGGATCTTTTGGGGAGGGCTTGCTGGAGATACAGCCGGAGGACAGGTTTACGATGTATGCGGCGGGTTCGGCCGTGGGACCAGCCCTGGATGATCCCTCTGCCTACAGGGTCAGCGGTATTGCTTTCGACCAGGATGGTAATGGCTGGATGGCCAATTATGGCGCAGCGCATGACCTGCTGCTGAGGCGTGCGGATGGTCAGTGGTTCTCTTTTTCCATTCCTTTTTCGCACGGGGGCAATGCCGTCTCACAGGTTTTGACAGATGATTACAAACAGGTGTGGATAGTCAGTCCGAAGGGGAACGGTGTTTTTTGCTATAGCCCGGGCGCTATCCTGGATAATACTTCGGACGACCGGTGGAAATATTTCAGAGTGGGGGTGGGCAACGGCCATCTCCCGGACAATCATGTCTATTGTCTGGCGAAGGATAAGAGCGGATTTATCTGGATAGGCACGGGCAATGGCATCGGGGTGGTGCAATGTACGCAGCAGGTCTTTGGTTCGGGGGGATGTGAAGCGGTATGGCCCATTGTGCAGTTCGATGCATTTGCGGGTTATCTTTTCGGCGGGCAGACCGTACAGGCCATTGCGGTGGATGGGGCGGACAGGAAATGGGTGGGTACACGGGGTGGGGTCTGGCTTATCAGCCCGGATGCACAAAAGGTCATTTATCATTTTACGGCGGACAGTACGCCCCTGCTAAGCAATGATGTTCGTAACATTGCCATCGATCCGCAGACGGGGGAAGTGTTCTTTGCCACGGCGGCGGGGCTTTGTTCGTTCCGGAGCACGGCTACGGAAGGCGGGGAGCAGAATTCCAATGTGCTGGTATTTCCCAACCCTGTACCGCCGGATTATACGGGAACAATTGCCATCCGGGGGCTGGTGGATGGGGCTATTGTCAAGATCACGGAAGCCAACGGACGACTCATTTATCAAACCAATGCACTGGGTGGGCAGGCTATATGGGATGGGAGGGACTACCGGGGGCGGAAGATAGCGACGGGGGTATATCTGGTGCTGGTGAGTGACGCCAGCCGGCATGAACAAATGGCGACGAAGATCGTATTCATAGGGAAATAGGGGCCGACCGGGGAGGCCAGTGGGGATGGAGGTCAAGGTGGGTGGGGATAACAGG
>DASZWE010000592.1:0-4285 GCA_035546735.1 Puia sp. | reverse complement strand
CTCCGGATATTTCTTCATCGCCTCTACCATCAGCTTCACATCCGCATCGCGCCGCTCATGCTCCAGCCAGCCCGTGCTCCTGTCAGGCATGGTCTCGATACAAAATATCCGCCCCCCGCCCGCTATAAAATCATGCAGTTTGCGAACAACGGCCGCATCCATCCGCTCCACCCGGACCAGGAATATGGTATGGTACTTCCGCGAACCATAATGCATCCACCCCCTGTCCATCGTTGCCTCCAGTATCACCTGCTCCGAGATATAATCGCATGCATTCCCGTTCTGATGCATCGCTTCCCACACCAGCGTCATCCACGTAGGATACATCAGGCTGGGGAAAGGCTCGTTCTGCGCTCCAAAAATGCTCCACATATCCGCCACCGGCGGCAACACGGCAATATCCGCAAACATATCTACCTGCTGTAACAGGGCTGACATCCTCGCCTTGTAATCGGTGAATCGCCTGAAATAAGGCCACCAGGTATTCTTCTCATTAAAATAGGTCCCATACCGGATCCACCCCGGGAAAGGCGCATCAGGAGGCGAATAGTTGAACCCATGGAACACAGGATGCGTCACTCCCGAAATAGCGCTTTGATCGCCCGCTATCTTCAGTATCTCCAGGGTGTCGTTGAAGACCATATCCGTATTCGTCAGTTCTTCGCAGCTGATATGCCGCTTGCCCTTCAGATGAGCCGCAGATGACACATATTTGTTGATCATCGTATAAGCCCGGCCGATACGATAATCCTCTTCGCTCATCTCCTTCCCCAAACCATATTTTATCCAGGTCTCGCATTCAGGCAGGTCGATATCGAAACTGCCCTCTAATGGAAAATATCCCCGCCCATACGCCTGCACACGGGACAGTATCTTGTTTTCCTTACACCAGTCGGTAAAAGACTGAATAAATCGCTCCCGTATCAGTTCCGCCTTGGTCAGATCGAAATCATATCGCACCCGCTCCACCTTGTCCTTTAGCTCCGGCCCAAGGCTCGGGCCATAGTTGAAGTCATAGATATTCCCCATTCCGCCTATCTTGGACATCGTCAGGGGGAGATAAGGCATGGGGTCATACCCTCTCCTTTTTGAAAATTCAGCCAGCATGTCCGCACACCAGTTGGCGCCTTCCAGCTCCATACTGTCCGTAAAAAAGCTGCGTACCCTGCCCGTCAACGGACCTATCTGCCGCTGGATCGTATCCGACATGCGATGGAGATATTTCTTTACAGCAGCTTCATTGTAATGGTTGAGCACAGGCCCGTTGGCGCCCGGAGCGCCATTGATCACTTCCATAGACCCCGTGACTTTCACCAGTGCATACAATACATGCTTGCCCGCCGGTATGTCCGCCTTGATCTCCCCATTGGGTATCTGGGAAGAAAGATCGACTACCTGGTCCATCCGCTCGATCAGGGCAGGAGCCATATGCACCGACAACAGCTCCATCGTCCTGCCCGGGAATGGTGAGGTGACGGCAGGATCACACTCCGCAAAAAATGCAAAAGGACTGACCTCGAAATATTGAGGGCCGTCCAGCTTCACCACAGCGATCACCAGCATCTGCGACCGCTCCTCCCCCTGCAGATATTCCGCCCCGAACGGCCACCCTGATCCCACGATCAGATCACAGGTCAGCCCCAGCGACTCAGCCTCTTTTAACGTGAAATTCAAAAGATCCACCCACTCCGGACTCAGCCATTGAATAGCCGGCTTGCCCATATCATCGGTCCTCGCAGGGAATTTAATAGGATTGATCTCCACCCCGCCGATACCCGCCTCCTTCATCAGCCGCAACTCCCTCGCCAGCTCGGATCTCTCCACCTTGTCCCCATTCCACCACCACCGCACAAAAGGCCGATGGATGGCAGCAGGGTCCTTAAACAGCGGATAAAGGTCGGATGCAGACACAGGAAGCCTCATAGCCCCTGCCGGTAATATTTTCATTAGAGTAAGGCCGGATGTCAGCAACGATCCCTGCCAAAGGAATTCTCTTCTTTTCATTATCGCCCGTTATAGATCAATGTTTCATTTGTGATAGATCAAAGGATTCTGTGCATCGTTGTTCAAAGGGTCGCCGATCGCCAAATTCTTTACATAGGCGTCAGGCAGTACATTAGGTTGACCATTGTACACATTTCCATCCGGCATATACGCACAGGTCATGGCACGCCGGTAGCCGCTCGTCATATTGGCCCCTGCCCCATGTATGGTCAGCCCGTTGTGAAAGCTGCAGCTGCCCGCCTTCATAGGCGCCGGCACAGAATTCACTTTCCCCAGCTCCGGGTATACGGTAAAGATACCATCCATATTCTTTCCAATGCCACTGTTGTCAAATCTCGTGGTACGATATGACCCCGGAAGGAAATAGAGACAACCGTTCTCCAGCGTCGCATCATCCAGGGCTACCCAGATGGACAGCGCATTCCTGTCCGTAAAAGACCAGAAAGGAGTATCCAGGTGCCAGGCCGTGGGGTTGGCCCAGGGACGCTTGAACAACGCCTGATCATGCCAGATACGGATAGCATCCACCCCCGCCAGCCTGGCCGCCATTTGCCCGATCCTCGCGTCGAACATTAGCTTCTTCACACCCTCGTTCGTCTGCCAGAGATTGATCAACTGGTCAAACACTTTCCCAAAATACTCCGTATCCTCATTAATGCCATCGTCCTCCCCGGTCCTGAGATCCTTCCCGGGCATCTTTACACCAGCCCGCTCATTCACGGCGGCCATTACCTTGGTCCTCCAATCCTCCAGCTCCGCCGGAGAAAGAAAATTCTCGATAACAAGGAAACCATTGTCTCTGTAACTTTTGACCTGCTGTTCAGTCAATTCGTAATTCATTTTCTTATGTGTTTTTAAACAATTTTCAAGGGTTTTCCGCACCTGGCAGGACCCGGCCAAAGCCTTAGTAGCCGGGGTTTTGCCAAAGTCCCACAGGGTTTAGCTGATTCTCCCGGAAGGGAATTGCATATATCATCTTATTCGCCGTCACATTGTACGACCCCGGCAACAAATAGCCGTACGTTGCCTTCTGGGTGATCCCATACGCTGTCAGCACAGGTATCGCCTGATCCGTACGCACCAGGTCAAACCACCGCTTGTTCTCAAACGCCAGCTCCACCCTTCTCTCATGCGCGATCGTATCCCGCACCAGACGCTGATCCGTCACATTCACATCCCCCAGTCCGGCCCTCTCCCGCACCTTGTTCAGATACGGCAGCGCCGCACCCGTCTGCCCCTGCTCATTCAACGCCTCCGCCAGCATCAGCAATACATCGGCATAGCGGTATACATACCAGTCCTGATCCGTATTGTCGATAATGCTCCCATAGGGCGGATGATAATATTTCCGGATAAAATTCTTGGACACTTCCCCGGCCGTAGGAGGATTCAGCACGCTGACCACACTGTCAGGAATAAAATAGCTGTTCACATCATACTTTCCTTTCGTCACAGCAATGCTCGCATCCAGCCGCTTGTCTCCCGGTTCATAGGAATTGATCAGATCTTGCGTAGGTACATTCCAACCCCCGTAGTTATTCTTGTTGTTGTTGAAATTGACGCCCAGGATATTCGTAGTTACAGTAGTAGCCGGTATGAATCGGTATATGAATGCGCTCGACTGCCCATCCGTACCTGCCTTGTAATCGATCTCGAATATACATTCTTTATTGTTCTCATTGGCAGTTGTATATATATCCGCATAATTATTCATCAGATCGTACCCCATCGTCGTCACCGTCTGCAGGAGGACGCTGGCCTTGTCGTACTGCTTAAGAGTGAGATAGACCATCCCTAACTCGGTAGCTATCATGCCCTTGGTGATCCGGCCGCTCTGAATGCCCGCCGAAGAAAAGCCCGGCGCGCCCACCTTCCCCAACGCATCCGTCAGGTCGCTGATAATTTGCTGATACACGCTATCCACCGAAGAGCGGGCCACCCTTGTATCCGAAATGCTCTTCGTCTCATCCAGGAACAACGGCAGCGCCCCAAACAATCGCACCAGCTCGAAATAATAGTGTGCCCGCAAAGCCTCTGCCTCTCCCGTTATCGCGCTCTTGATAGAATCAGGTACGGCGCTGGCAGTCTTGATCCGGCTGAGAATGACATTGGTACGCTGGATCCCGTTAAAGTCCGCCGTCCAGATAGTGCTGGTGACGCCCGTGGAAGACCCGTCCAGGAAGTACGACACCTGCTCGGTGGATACACTCCCCCTATCCTTCGTATTATAATCGAAATAAGCATTGTCTGCCCGCATCTCCTCCAGATAGAACGCTACATT
>DASZWE010000591.1:0-6013 GCA_035546735.1 Puia sp. | reverse complement strand
GGTCGTTGTCACGGAGGACGAAGATTTCAACACTGCCAGCGAGATACTCTTCACCGCCGACATCGACTCCATCGATACCAATAACGATCAGCGCGACGCACACCTCAAGTCGGAAGACTTCTTCCACTCGGCCAAACACGCTCAGCTGGAATTCGTGGGCACCAAATACGAAGCCAAAGGGGATGAGGCTAAGCTCCATGGTGACCTCACCATTAAAGGCACCACCAAACCCGTCACCCTGAACGTAGAGTTCGGCGGTATTGTAAAAGACCCCTATGGACAGACCAAGGCGGGCTTCACCGTCAGCGGTAAGATCAGCCGCAAAGAATTTGGCCTTACCTGGAGCGCCGTCACCGAATCAGGCGGTGTAGTAGTTGGAGATGAGATAAAAGTCAACGCAGAAGTTCAATTGATCAGGCAATAATCAAACAACAACCCAAGTCCCGGCCGAAAGGCCGGGCCATTCATATGGAAAGAATATTAGGTCTTCACCACGTCACCGCCATCGCCAGCAACGCCCGGCGTAACCAGGACTTCTATACGAGGGTCCTCGGCCTCCGATTGGTGAAAAAAACAGTCAATTTCGACGATCCGGGAACTTATCACTTTTATTTTGGTAACGAGACGGGCGCCCCGGGCACTATCCTTACTTTCTTCCCCTGGGAGGATGTCGGACCCGGCCGGACGGGCACGGGCATGGCTACTGAAATAGGTTATTCCGTTCCCGCAGGCAGCCTGGAATTCTGGAAAGAAAGGTTTGTCAACGAGGACGTCCGACATGGTGAGATCAGCCAGCGATTTGGCGAACAATATCTGTCTTTCAAGGACCCCGATGGATTGAACTTTCATCTCATCGTCAGCCAGACAACGGACAATCGTACGCCCTGGACCACAGATGAGATACCCGCCCAATATGCGATCAAAGGTTTTCACAGCATCACCCTGACCTTGCGTAGCATCAAACCTACCGCCACCATACTGACGGAGATCTTTGGTTACCAGCAGTCACAGCAGGAAGGGGACCGCACCCGCTTCAGTACCGACGCGGTAGAGAATGCATCGATCGTCGACCTGGTAGAAGCCCCTTCCGGCTCCGCCGGGATCAATGCGGCCGGAACCAACCACCACGTCGCATTCCGCGTCAAGGACGATACGATCCTGATGGAGTTCAGGGAAAAGATCGTGAAGAAGGGATTGCACATCACTCCCAAGATAGATAGGGACTATTTCTTCTCCCTTTATTTCAGGGAACCCGGCGGCGTACTCTTCGAACTGGCCACCGACAACCCCGGATTCACGCGGGACGAGCCTTTGAATGAATTAGGCTCACACCTTAAGCTGCCGAAACAGTATGAATCCAGCAGGGCCAGGATAGAAGCCGTACTGCCGAAATTGGACTAAACTCAAATACTATGCACACAAAAAATATAATCACCGCCGGCAGGTCGCTAACCCAGACCGATAAGGCCCTCATATTGGTCCATGGCCGCGGTGGCCGCGCAGGAGATATCCTCTTTCTCGCGGACGAGCTGAGTGTTGGAGACTATGCCCTGCTGGCGCCGCAGGCCACGGGCAACAGCTGGTACCCTTATTCATTTTTGATGCCCCCTGCGCAAAACGAGCCCTGGCTTAGCTCAGCCCTCGACGTGCTGAAGCAGCTGGTAGCAGACATCAATGCCGCAGGCATCTCCCCGGAGAATATCTACTTTTTAGGTTTCTCCCAGGGCGCCTGTCTGACGCTGGAATTTGTTACCCGTAACGCCACCCGTTATGGCGGCGTCGTAGCCTTCACCGGCGGACTTATCGGGGATAGGATCTATCCCGAAAATTACAAGGGCGACTTCGGAGGCACGCCCATATTCATCGGCACCAGCGATCCCGATCCGCACGTACCGGTGCCAAGAGTGCATGCAACGACAAAGATCCTGCAGGACATGAACGCTTCAGTCAAGGAAGAAGTCTATCCGTTGATGGGCCATACCATCAGCCAGCAGGAGATAGATAAGGCCAATGATCTTATCTTTAACAAAGTAATCCACCAGATATGAAAACCCTAAGCTTCCCCGCCTCTGCCAGAGGCACCAGGGACATCGGCTGGCTGAAAAGCAATTTCTTCTTCAGCTTCAGCGATTTTTCCGACCCCGGCAAAAGCGCTTTTGGCACGCTCGTCGCCTTCAACGACGACATCCTCCAACAAGGCCGGGGGTTTGGCATCCATCCTCACGTCAACATGGAGATCATCTCCATCATGCTGCAGGGGAAAATGAATCATAAGGACACCATGGGTTACAGCACTACGGTGGAAGAGGGCGGCGTGCAGATCATGAGCGCGGGCTCGGGACTGAGACATGAAGAATATAATATAGGAGATGAGGAGGTGAATTTCTTACAGATATGGATACAGCCCAAACTGCAGAATATCGCACCCCGCTATCAGCAACGCAGCTTTCCCAAAGCCGGGAGAAAGGATCAGCTAAAGACCATTATCTCAGGTGAGGAAGGACAGGAGCACTGCTGGATCAATCAGAATGCGAAACTGTCACTGGGATATTTCGACAAGGGCAAGGATATACAGTATAGCTTCAATTCTGTCAATAAATGTCTTTTCATCTTTGTCATGGAAGGCAGCATACGGGTCGGCGACAACAAAGTGGGATGCCGTGACGCGGTGGGCATCTGGGACACCGGCGACATAACGATCCATTGTACGGACGAGGCTCATTTCCTCATCATCGAGGCTCCCGTGAATCAGAAATAGCTATTCTTTTTTGCGGCTCCTGATAAAGGACACTATCGCCGGTATGAGGTCCGGATAAAGCCGAAGCTGCGGGTGGTTGTAGGTAGCCAGGTTCGCCTGCCGATTGTCCGGCACTCCCTTTAGCACATGGTTCATACTATCCATATACACGACCCAGGCCTTTGGTGCGGCAGCCGCTAATTTCTCCGCATCCTCCTTGCTTACCTGCAGATCGCGCAGCCCTTGTATGATCATCACCGGCACTTTCACTTTGGCTATCTCCCGGGCAGGGTCATACTTGTTCCATGTAGATATATAAAGCTCATTGCCTTTTTTCAGGCTATCCAGGGACTTTTCAACACCGGCCTGGTCCAGACCCGTCTGAGCCAGCTGCTTTCTCAATACGACCTCTGCCGGAAATCCCACGCCTGCCAGGGACACAAAGCCGTCGACCTTTTCTTCATGCGATACGATGGCGCCTATCAATGCCCCCTCGCTATGTCCGATGATATAGACGCCTGAGAAATTCGTGTCCGCCTTGAGCTGCCGGATACAGGTCCTTGCATCGTTGACATAATCTTCAAACCGGAGACTGTCGAGCCGCCCTTTGAATTGCGTGCTCTCCCCTATCCGCCGCTTATCATAACGCAGGCTGGCAATACCCTGCTTATCGAGCGCCTGTGCCAATTGCTGATAACAATCCGTGTGCAGCCCAAGAATACTGTTGCCATTCCTGTCCGTAGGTCCCGATCCGGCAATGATGAGCACTACCGGCGGCTTATATCCCGCCCTATGAACAGGCGTCACCAATTCACCCGACAGGTCGCCATCAGGCGTATGCACTTTGTAATTGGTATGATAGGCAGACTTGGCAGGATTTTGTTTGGGGAATATACCCTGGATATGATAGGTGGAATCCATGGAGAGCATCAACCCCAAAGAGCCGTTGGACCCGAAAGCCACATAATTCGTGTAGCCCGCGGCATTGGCATCGAGGGTAAAGCTGCCAAGTGCTCCCACGGCGCCTTTTATTTGAGGAAATGTCTTCCGCCAGGCATCCACTGATATTTTGGACTTTACCTCATTATTGAACAACGTATAGATGCTGTCGGGCGCATTTTCGGCATACCAGGTACTGAATGCTCTCACCGTCCCTGCATAGGGGGAATTGTCAGGCTGTGCCAGGAGACAGGCGCCGTACAAAAGCGCCACCAATAGAAGAGAGTACTTACGCATAGAATAAAAATACAGCCTTTTTAGGGTACCTGTCCGATTTTCCGCAATTATCGGGTTTACGCTTATCCTCCTTCGCCCTAACTTGCCGGCATGACAGACATACAAACACTGGACTGGGAGTGCGCCACCGCCAGCCTGAATGAGCATGGCTATGCCCTGCTCCCGGGAGTCCTCGACGCTACCGAATGCCGCCGGCTTATCGATAGCTACCAGGATGGATCACTGTATCGCAAGACCATCAACATGGAACGATACCGTTTTGGCAAGGGTGAATACAAATATTTCACCTATCCCCTGCCGTCCCTGATACAATCCATCCGTGAGGCGGCCTATCCCCGGCTGGCCCCTATCGCCAACAGCTGGATGAAAGCATTGAGCGATCCCCGCACCTTTCCACCCGACCTTGCTACCCTGCATCAGCAATGCCGCGCACACGGCCAGGACAAGCCTACGGTGCTGATCCTTCAATATGGCGCAGGCGGTCACAATACCCTTCACCAGGACCTGTATGGAGAAGTCTTCTTTCCCATGCAGCTGGTGCTGTTTCTGGATCAGGCCGGGCAGGACTATACAGGAGGAGAATTTGTCCTCGTACAACAAACCCCGCGCGCACAATCGAAAGCAATGGTCTTCACTCCACGGATGGGGGACATGCTGATCTTTACTACCAACTTCAGACCCGTCAAAGGCGCGAGAGGTTATTACAAGGTCAATATGAAACATGGCGTAAGCCCTGTGCAGGAGGGCTCACGCCATACTTTGGGAATTATTTTTCACGACGCCGGTTAAGGGACGGTCCTCTCACGACGCCGGCTAGGGGCCCGCCCCATCTCACGATGCCAGCTGACGCGCCCTGTCGTGGTCCGGTGTCCGATACTCCGACTCGGGTATAGTTGCCAGCCTGGAGCTATGTATCTTTTCTCCCAGTCCATAGAATTCCTGAAAGCTCATGATCAGCGGTCTCCATTTATCCGGGTCCACCCTGTCGGGATGTCCCTCCATAATAATGGACTCATCCAGATGTATACGCTGCACCCGCAGCTCCAGCGTGAGGATACGTCCCCGCTGATCCTCATATTTATCGGCCAGTGAATGCACATCCTCCACCACTACCTCCATCTGCACCGGGCATTCCATTACCCTTGGCGCTTTTACGATGTCCGACCCCACAGGCGTAACGCCGGCGGCCTCGAATTTATTGGGCTCATACCTGTATCCCTTCTTTAGCTTGCCTTCCGGCACAGGATTGGAACCTGTCGTCAGCGCCAGCGCATTTACCTGCCGCGCCTGCTCCACGGAAGGGAGGTTCAGAACCCCTTCTTTGTTACGAAGAAGGTTCTCTGTTGTTTTGGAGAAGGCGGAAATACCGATGACACAACGCCATCCCAGCCAAAAGATCGAGGAAATGGGAGCCAGGTTGTACGTGCCGTTGGCATTCACCGTGCTGATCAATACAACGGGCGTACCGAAATATAAGATGGAAGGTTCCGCTACCTTGTGCATAGGAATAATTTTTATGGAGTAAAATTACGCTGCGGGAGGGGGGAGTAAAACCCGGAACTTGCGGAGTTAAAGAACAGGCCGGAGCCTACCCCAGCATCTTCCGCACGCCGTTCCGGAAAAGCTTCCCTATCGGGATCTCCACCTTGTCGATCTCTATCAGCTCATGTGTATAGGACCTGATCTTATCGGTGTTGACAATATAGCTCCGGTGGGTGCGTATAAAGGATTGTTCCGGCAGCATGGCCTCCACGGAAGAGATGGATTGTTTGGTAATGATGATCCCGTCGCCGGTATGGACCTTTACATAATCCTTCATGCTCTCGACATACAGAATGTCCTGCAGCATCACCTTCACCATCTTACGGTCCATCCGGAAATATACGAACGAGTCTTTTCGGCCGCCTTCCGATGGGGCAATGGCTCCCGCGCCCGCCCCGTTTGCGGCAAATGGGCCTCCAGTTCCCGCCGGGGGCCACACCGCCTGGAAAGCCTTGCTCACGGCCTTCACCCACCGGTCGAACTGGATAGGCTTAAGCA
>DASZWE010000590.1:0-3072 GCA_035546735.1 Puia sp. | reverse complement strand
GTCAATAAAAAAACCGAAAGTGTGGGGACACTTCCGGCGGAAATTCAGTTGACGTAAAAGGAGCTACTAAACCACTTTTATTAACAACCAAATCAATTGCAATTTATGCAAAAAACTGCTATTGGGGCTGGGAGATGGAGGCTATTTCCCGTAAAGCTAACCGGCAACATTACCAAAACACTGTTTGCCATGAAATTAACGATCATCTTACTAACGGCAGCCTTTATCCAGGTGCAGGCGTCGGGTGTGGCGCAGACCGTATCTGTCCGGGGCCGGCTGTTGCCTGTACAAAAGATCATCGGGGCCATCGAGGAACAGACGGACTATGTGGTGTTCTGTAATAAGGACATCATTACAATGATGAAACCCGTGTCGGTGAGCGCCAGTAAGATGCCGCTGGTGGACCTGTTGCGGACGGTGCTGAAGGATCAGCCCGTGGATTTTCTGATAAAGGATAAGACTATTGTGCTGTTTGAAAAGAAGGCGGCGCCGCCTTCGCCGGCGGTGGTGGATAGCGTGCAGGCTTTGCCACCTCTCAAGGGTATCATACGGGGGGCGGATGGCGCGCCGCTTGGAGGGGCTTCTGTCACGGTGCGAGGAAGTGCTGTATCGGTGATCACGAAGGAGGACGGTTCTTTTACTATCGATGCCAATGCCGGGGATGTGCTGGTGATCTCCTTTGTCGGGTATACGACGAAAGAGGTGCATATCAATGGGGCGATGGCGAAGGGCGGGAAGGGGCTGGATATTTCGCTGGCGCTGGCCGATGCGAAGCTCACCGACATGGTGGTGGTAGGGTATGGCACCCGTACCAAGGGCGCCGTCACCGGAGCGATATCCACCGTAAAGGCGGATGTATTCGAAAACAGGCCGTTGAACAATTCATTCGACGCCCTGCAGGGCGCGATACCCGGCATGACCGTCACCAGGGCCAGCGGGCAACCGGGCTCCCAGGGGTATACTCTGCAGATAAGGGGTTATTCTTCCGCCAATTCCAACAATACGCAGACCATCGGGCCGGTGATCAATAATCAGCCGCTGGTGCTTATAGATGGCGTTCCCGGCGACCTGCAGACCATCAATCCCAATGATATCGTACAGATGTCGGTGTTGAAAGATGCGGCTGCGTCCATTTATGGCGCCAGGGCCGCCGACGGGGTGATCCTTGTCACGACGAAGAATGGAAGAAAAGGGGCTGCATTTGTCGACTACACCGCCAACATAGGGGTAAAATCGCCCACTTATATGCGCAAGATCCAAAACACCCTGCAATATGCGGAGTTCCAGGACGAGGGTTTGCGTAATGCGGGCATCGCGGGCTTCCCCCAATCCGTCTTCGACAAGATCAAGGCGGGCGCGGCACCGGACCTGACCCAGGGCTGGAACTACGGTATTACGAGCTATCCCGGGTTCTACGGCTATACCAACTGGAATAAGGTCATCTATAAGAGCGCTACCCAGCAGCTGCATAATATCGCCATCTCCGGCGGCGGCGACAATACCAGCTATCTCGTATCGCTGGGATACAATCATGACAATGGACTGCTGAGATTTGGCGAGAATGCTTCCGACAGATACAATGTGCGTGTGAATTATGATTTCCGGCTGGCGAAGAACCTGAACCTGGAGACGCGCAGCAGTTTCGAGAATGTCGTAACCAAGGAGCCTACCATGCTTGTCAATGCGCTCACCAATGTCACGCGTCAATTCCCTTATCAGCCCGTGTACAACCCGGAGGGTGAGTTCTACGGCTACCAGGGTTATGAGAATCCCGCCCAGTCCCTTACGGAGGGGGGCACAAGAAAATACAGCCTGTCGCGGATCAATACGAATGCCAAGCTGGATTGGACCATCCTGGATGGGTTGAAGCTGACCGGACAGGTGGCGGTGCGGTTCGACTATTGGAATGACAATGGCATTACCAGGACCTTCACCCGTTACAACTACACCGGGGGCGTACAGGATATCCGCAATACGCCCAATTCGGCCTATTATCAAAATGAAAAGACCCTGTACAAGTTGTACCAGGCGTACGCGGATTATAACAAGCAGATAGGCGCGGACCACCATATCAACCTTACCGCCGGCGCCTCGCTGGAACAGACCGGCTATGAAGGGCAGACCACCACCGGCTACAATTTCCCCAGCAACGATATCTTTACGCTGAACCTGGCCGACCGTACGAGTGTGGCATATGCCAACTTCACGGGGCTGCTGGAAGCGCAGGCGTTGAACTCTATTTTCGGCAGGGCCAGCTATTCGTTCCGGAACAAGTTCGTGCTTGATGTGACGGCGCGTGCGGACGGGAGCTCTAAATTCGCTCCCAGCAAGCGTTGGAGTGCGCTGTTCCCTTCCGTCGCCCTGGCCTATAATCTTTCCAATGAAGGGTTTATCAGCGACCTGAAGATATTCAATCAGCTCAAGCTGCGTGGTTCATGGGGTAAGATGGGTAACCAGGAGCTGCCCAATCTTGGGTTATATGATTATATCCCATTGATCACTATCGGAGGAGTATATCCGCTGGGTTCCCCCAATGCGGGCGTACCGGGCGCGCAGGCCAACCCTGCCTCCGTGGACAGGACCTGGGAGACCATCGAGAACAAGAACATCGGCATCGATATGCAGGCGCTGCGGTCCAGGCTGTCCTTCTCCTTCGACTATTACAACAAGACCAATGACGACATGCTCGTGAATATCGCCGTACCCGCCACGTTTGGAGGCAGTCCGCCCACGTCCAACCAGGGTAAGCTGGTGACAAAGGGTTTTGAAGCAACATTGACCTGGAAGGAGCAGCTGCATGATTTCCGGTACAGCATCGCCCTGATGCTGAGCGACAGCCGGAACAAGCTGGTGGAGCTGAAGAATACGGACAGCTACGGCGAGGGACTGAATCAGTTCAGGCAGGGTTATTCCATGTGGTCGTATTTTGGATATGTGTATGACGGTATCATCAAGACACAGGATCAGCTGGACAAATACAAAACGTTGCAGGGCGTGCCTTCCAATATCGGCATCGGCGACGCCATGTTCAAGGATGTGGACGGCGATGGCAAGCTCACGGCCTTTGGCGAC
>DASZWE010000589.1:0-17187 GCA_035546735.1 Puia sp. | reverse complement strand
AAGGTCAATCCCATCGACTTTGAAAATGCAGAAGGCAACCTGGGCGTGGCCAATGCTCTTTTTGATCATTTTGCGGGCAAGCTGCCCATCTCCCGCCTGCAAAGGGACCTTACGGACTCCACTGTATTGCGTAACATCGGCGTGCCCTTTGCCCATACCATCCTGGCCCTTCGAAGCATCGAAAAAGGACTGGATAAGCTGGTGCTGAACAGGGCAAAGCTGGAAAAAGACCTGGAAAGCAACTGGGCCGTAGTGGCGGAAGCCATACAAACTATCCTGCGTCGTGAGAATTACCCGCAGCCGTACGAGGCATTAAAAGAACTGACAAGAGGTAAGGGCGGCATCGACAAGGAAGCCATTCACCATTTTGTCGATAAGCTCAAGATATCCGCGGCGCTGAAAAAAGAGCTTAAAAAGATCACTCCGCACAATTATACGGGCATATCGGCTTCCCTTAACGGACAAGCATGACTGTTCCTTTCCGGACGGCATCCCCGCAAAGCGCACGCGCTTTGATATAATACACATAAGTGCCGGCCGGCTGTGGCTGTCCTTTGTAGGTCCCATCCCAACATTGATAGGCATTCCTGCTGTAATATACCCGTTGTCCCCATCTGTCGAATATGGCCATTTCAAAATCATTGGCAGGTCCCCAGTATTTTATGCCGAAACAATCATTGTTGCCATCCCCGTTGGGGGTAAAGGCGCTGGCAACGGGAAAGCCGATGCTTCCACCCGCCCTGGTAGCATAGACGGCAATACTGTCCAGTGTGGAGCAGCCATTCAGCCCCGTTACAAGGACATAGTACATAGTACTGGTATCGGTGCGTGCGATGGGATCCGGCTTATACGGATTGTCCAGGGTCCCGGCGGGATACCAGGTGTAACGACCGCCGCCGGTGGCCGTCAGTTGCGTCTGCCCGTAAATACAGTCGATGTCATTGGATTTCGAAAGTGTGACGGTTGGTCTATCCCTGACATCGATCTGTATCGTGAGTGTCGTCTGCAGCTGGCAGATATTATCCCAGGCCAGCACCTGGTAGGTAGTGGAAGCAGGAGGCGCTACGACAATCGCCGCGGAAGAAGGGTCTTGCCCGTCAATATCGGATGTCCATGTATAACTATCCCCCAATGAAGGATAAGCGCCCGTTACGTTCAGCATGGTCGAATCCCCCACGCAAACATTCGGAGGATGGGCCTTTATATTGAATACATCCGGCCCTTTTACCTGTATAAGCGTAGAGTCTTCACTGGTACAGTGATCGGCAGTTGATGCCAGTACATGGTAGTACCTGGACGTGTCAGGCGTAGCCACCGGAGCAGCTATCGATGGATTGGAGAGACCCTGAACAGGCGACCATTGGTATTGATAGGGTCCGGCGCCAGTGGCCCGGAGCTGCACCGGCCGACCCAGACAGATGAGTGTGTCATTGCCAGTGGTGATACGGGGAGTATCCAGCACAGTAAGGCTGATCGTATCGCTGACGGGACATACATTATGCCAGGCGGTCAGTATATAGTCCGTGCTGGTCCGGGGAGCAGCCCTGGGACTGGGAACAGTCGTATCCGAAAGTCCCGCGGAGGGCGTCCAACGGAGAGAGTCGATGTTCTGTACAGTGGAAGACAGCTGCAGGCCGGAGCCCTGGCAAATGGCGGCATTGGCAGGAGGTACGACAACGGGTAGTGAAATAGTGGCTATCTGAACAGTATCGTGGCCTGCGCATCCTCCGGCATTGGTCACGGTCAGCTGGTACTGGCCCGCAGCATGAGCGGTAAAGGTGTCCAGGCTGGTGCCATCCTGCCATTGAAGGGTTAGGGGCGGACCACTATACCGGAGGACCACACTGTCGCCCAGGCAAAAAGAGGTGTCGGCGCCCAATGCTACATGAGGGGTATCCAGCACCGTAATGGTCTGGCAAAGGGATGTCTGTGTGGGAAGGCCGTCGTCCATGATCATGCTCACGCGATAGGTGCCGGGCTGGGAATAGGATATGACAGGGGGATCGACCAGGGTGGATGAGGGAATATTGGAGCTGCTGCAGCCGGGAAACCGGATCCGGGACAGCGTATTGTTATAGGCGTTAGGCAAAAAGCTGTAGAGATCGGCCCCTACCCTGAAGGGGGTAGAAAGGGAATGGGGGAAAGTAAAATTGCCAATGTTGCCCAGGTTGACAGCCGTAGGAACGCTAAGTACATCGTTGTGGAAGTCCAGCCTGACCACCGACTCGGCAACGCCATCCGCCACCAGTCCGATGATCTGACTGCAGGACTGGATGATCGTAATATCCCGGCCGGATTGTATGACGCCGCCAGGGTTGCCGAGGTTGACGGGCGTGGGCGCATTGTTGAGCAGGCTGCTGCCAAAATCCAGCCGGACGATATTGCCCCCGATGCCATTGGTTATAAAGATATGCCAGCTGCCGGCCGTATTCAGCGCAAAGATGCCGGTGGGATAATTCAAAAATCCGCCGGTATTGCCCAGGTTGACGGCCGTGGGCGGGTTGGCTATTCCGCCGGCGCCAAAGTCGAAACGGGTCACCGTATTATTATTGGCATTGACGGTAAAGGCGTGCAAGAGGCCATTTTCACGGAATAAATACAGATCCACCGCCTGATCCATATTCCCCGGATTGCCCCAGTCGGTGGCGACGGGGTTGGGGTTCGTAACACTGGCGCCGAAATCTACCTGTACGAGCTGTATCCTGGTATTGGAGCAGGTGCAGCCGCTGACAATCAGCGCATACCAATGTCCGTTGTCATTCACCATCTGTATACCTTCCGAGCCGTACCCGGGATTGAGAACGCCCATATTGCCAAGGCTGGTGGCAGTGGGCGTATTCAACAGGCTGTTGCCAAAGTCCAGGCGGATCAGCGCTCCGGGATAGTGATTCACAAGGAAACCATAGTACTTGCCATTCTCCGACACCACATCCAGGAACACCGGCTGCGATAGCAGACCGTTGATATTGCCCAGGTTGACGGCTTCGGGCACCGTATTGGGGTCCGCATCACAAAAGCTCCAGAAGAAGGAAGTGCCCCCTGTCGAGGTATTTTTAATATTAACGGGAACATTGGGACATACCGTAGCCGGCATGGTGAAGCCCGGAGCTTGCCCAAAAAGGGAATGGACGGCTAGGAAGCAGGTCAAAATAAGCAGCAGCCTTAAGGGATATTTATACATCAGGGGCTAAATTAAATCAAAAAATATTTTATTCAACCAGCGTGTCGATATCTCTAATAAGTGCGTCATTTTGGCCTATAAGCGTGTCGGTTTGGGAAGTTTGACAGCCCTGTTCTGTACCCTCATATTGACGTATACAAAAAAAATATTAGTTTAGAGCCGGGCTCCCAAATATGAAAACAAAACTTTCGGCTTTATTCCTTTATATTATATTGTTTTATTTTTTTCATCCTTCCGACAGTGTTGGTCAGGACATTACAACGGGGTTGCTGGCCTACTATCCTTTCAACGGCAATGCCAATGACGCCACGGGCAATGGGAACAACGGCACCCCTGTAAATGGCCCTACCCTTACCACGGACAAAATGGGTAATCCCCAAAACGCCTATTATCTGGATGGGGTCGACGACTATATAAAGATCCCCGGCGGCGCCAGCACCAACCTCAATCCCACGAGCGCGCTGTCTGTCGCCATGTATTTTTATCCCACCCGTCACCAGGTAACATCCATGATCGGGAAGGTCAATTATACCGATGGCTCCGGTATACAATTCCAGGCCGCCATGGATTTTAGCCTTTACCCCGGTGTAATGTTCGGCGTGAACTCACCCGCCACAGGATGCGCCACCATTCACCTCAATGACTCCTATACCAATTCGGGAAACCCCATTGCGTTGGATCAATGGCATTGCTTTGTGGCGACGTTCGACAACGGGGTCCATACATTGTATGTGGATGGCGCGCTTGTCAGCCAGGTCAATACTCCTTTTACCACACTCAATCAATGTCTGAATGCAGATATACAGATCGGGTCCTGGTGGTCGGGCAATACTCAATTCTTCCAGGGCAAGATCGATGAGGTACGTATATACAATCGTGTGCTGACTCCCGCGGATGTCGCCGTGTTTTGTCCCTCCCAGTCCTGCCCCACCCTGTCGGGCACATTGACGGGCAGCAATACCTGCAACAATGCACCCGGTCTGCTGACCCTTCATGCCACTTCGGGCACCGGGCCTTTCAATATCACCTATTCGGATGGTGCAGCCAGCTATACACAGAACAATGTCCAGGATGGAGTCCCTTTCCAGGTCCAGGTGCAGCCCGCCGCCACCACCGTATACACCCTGGTCTCTATCCAGGACATCAGTGGCTGCCCTCCAACCACGGTGGCGCCGGGTATCACCGCTACGATCCATCCCGGCAGCTGCTCCCTCTGTACCGGTACCTTAGGTGATCCTATCATCAATGTGGATTTTGGTTCCGGCAATGGAAATTCCCCGCCATTGGAGACAGCCGTTCCCGGAGCATCTTCCGTCAACCTCACCTATGTACCCGTCAGCGGCAACCCGGCCCAACCTACACCGTTGGACGGTCAATACACCATTACCAACAATGTGCCTGTTAATTCCGCCTGGTTTATGGGTAGTCCGGATCACACCGGCAATGCCAATGGATACATGCTTTTTGAAAATGCCAGCGAGACGCCGGGTGAGTTCTTCAAAGAGAAAGTATCGGATCTCTGTGGCGGAGGGACCTATGAGTTTGCCGCCTGGATAGCCAATGCCGACAACCTCAACCAAATTCTGGCGATTTTGCCAGACCTGACCTTTATCGTACAGTTAGAGGATGGCACCGTGCTGAATACTTATAATTCCGGGCCTGTCCCCCAGTCCACTGTCTGGACCTGGCGTCAATACGGGTTCTTTTTTACTTTGCCCACCGGCGTCAACACGGTAGTCATACGTATCGTCAATAATAACCCCGGAGGGACTGCACAGCCCGGCAACGACTTTGCCATCGACGACATTACATTCCGTGCCTGTGGCCCTCAGACCACGGCATCGTTCTCCCCGGCCAATGCGGTGAGTCAGTCATCGATATGTCAGGGAGGGGACAAGACAGTATACGGAACTATTAATATCGGGTACAGCAGTCCGCAATATTTATGGCAGGTGAGCACAGACAATGGCAGGACCTGGACCGACCTGCCCGGCTCCAATAGCCTGCAGCTCCAGGTGACGCCTCCCGTGACAGGGGCATCCACCGACTATTATTACCGTATGCTGGCCGCAGATGGCAGTAATATCCAATCGTCCAATTGCCGGGTGGCCTCCAATGTGATCATACTCTCTGCAAAGGCCCTGCCCAATGGGGATTTTTCCTTTGTACAGGATAACTGTAATCCACTGCAGGTTACTTTTAACGCTCCCTCATCGACGGGCGCCACCTATATCTGGAACATCGAAGGAACGGATCATTCTCCGGCGCCGGGATCATCTGGGCTTACCTATTTCTTTCCGTCGTTGGGGGATTATCCTATTACAACCAAGGTTTCGGATGGCGTCTGCTCCAACAGTGTCACCAGGACCATATCGGTAAACCTCACACCCGCCGATGTCATTCTCACAGGCGATACTTCCATCTGCAAAGGCAGTCAGGTTCCCTTGTCGGCCAAATCTTCGCTGGATTTTTGCTGGAGCCCTGTCGATTACCTGAGCGATCCTACATCCGCCAATCCCCTTGCTACTCCTGCTGTGACCACCAAATACTACTTCACGACCAAACGAATGGGCGCCAACCTGGTGGTCAACGGAGATTTTTCGGCAGGCAATACAGGATTTACATCCGACTATACCTTTACAACGAACGGTTTCCCGGCAGCCATGTATGGCGTAGGCCCCAATCCCGCGGTTTGGCTTCCCAATGCTCCGGCCTGCACGGATCACACCAGCGGTAATGGGAATATGATGATGGTCAACGGCGCGGATCAGGCGGACGTGAAAGTATGGTCACAGACCATCACCGTAACACCCAATACCAGCTATGCGTTCTCCACCTGGCTGGAAAATATCACCTCCGTCAATCCGGCCACGCTGCAATTTTCCATCAACGGACAGCAGCTGGGCAATCAAATAACCGCCAATACCGTCGACTGTATCTGGGACCAGTTCTACACGGTCTGGAATTCGGGAAATGCCACCACGGCTGTTATCTCCATCGTCAACATGAACACCTTATTCTCGGGCAATGACTTTGCCCTGGATGATATTTCATTCGCTCCCATCACCCTGGTAAGGGATTCGGTAACGATCACTGTAAATGACCTGCCCGTCGTAAAGGCAAAGCCGGACACTACTGTCTGTCCCGGCCAGCCTGTTCCTTTACTGGCTACCGGCGCCGATGTCTATTCCTGGACACCCGCCGCCAGTCTGTCCAATCCAGCCATCGATGCTCCCGTCGCTACACCTGCCGGTCCCACCGACTATATCGTAACAGGTACAACCAAGGGCTGTTCGGCCACTGATACGGTGACGGTGGCCTTGTTCGGCCGTCCTGACATCGCTATCACTCAGGATACCATCATCTGCAAAGGGGACGCTATCCGGCTCCGGCTGACCGTAGACGGTGGAGGAACCTGGTCCTGGCAACCTGCCTCCCTGCTGGATGACCCTGCCAGCGCCAGACCGCTGGCCACAACGACCGCCGATACTTTATTTCGTGTGTCCATCACCGATGCCAACGGATGCACTCAGAAAGACTCCGTCAAAGTGAGCCTCCGGCCAGACCCCGTTTTCGTCAAGCCCGATGATCTCACTGTCTGTGAAGGGTTTTCCGGCATCCTGGGCAAAAATGATCCATTGAACTATATCTATTCCTGGACGCCGGCTACCTATCTCGATGATCCATCTTCTCCCCGTCCGAAGGTTACCCCGGCTGCCACGCAACAATATACGGTGACGATCACCGACTCGTTGTGCGCCTTTTATACGAACACCTTCCAGGTAAATACCATTGTCAATCCCAGCCCTGTCGTCACCGCTACAAAGGCTCATGACATCGACTGTGCACAGCCTACCACCCAGTTGAATGCCTCCGGTGCATTCACCTATACCTGGGAACCTGCCATCGGGCTCAGCAGTGCCATTAGCGCCAGCCCTGTCGTCAGCATCGACAGCACCATTACCTACATCGTCAAAGGAACATCCCTGAATGGATGCTATGCCTATAGCGCCGTTACTGTCAACGTAAAGGTGGAAGGGAAGAACCTCTTTGTCGTGCCCAATGCTTTCACGCCGAATGGCGATGGACACAACGATTGTTTTGGCATTCAAAGATGGGGTGATGTGCAGGTGGAAGAGTTCTCAATATTCAACCGCTGGGGACAGCGCATATTCACCACCCGCAATCCTGCCCAGTGCTGGGATGGTTACTTCAATGGCCAGCCGCAGCCGACAGGCAGCTATGTTTATGTGATAAAGGCCAGAACTTTTTGTGGTCCCGTTCTCCGGACAGGCACGGTCGTGCTCGTACGATGACGGCTATTTGTGTATCTCCGAAGTAAAGTGGAATTCGATGGCCGGGTTATTGGTACGTTCCGTATTCAGGAACCATTCGCTCTGGGCCAGGTAGACGAGGTGTCCGTCCTTGTCTTCGGCAATATTGGCGTGTTTGAACCGGGTGAACTCTTCCAGCTTTTTGGGATCGTCGCTGGTGATCCAGCAGGCCTTATAAAAAGGCAGCGCATTGAATTGAACAGAAGCCCCATATTCATGCAGCAGACGATACTGGATCACCTCGAACTGCAGCTCTCCGACACAACCGATGATCTTTTTGTTACCGCCATACTGGGTGAACAGCTGGGCCACCCCTTCATCCGTCAGCTGCAGGAGCCCTTTTTCCAATTGCTTGGTTTTCATCGGGTCCCTGTTCACTACCTCTTTAAAAATTTCCGGCGAAAAGGAAGGTATGCCTGTAAAATAGAAGTCCTCCCCTTCCGTGAGCGTGTCCCCTATTTTAAAGTTGCCGGTATCGAAAAGTCCCACCACATCACCCGGATAGGCGCTCTCGATGACATCCTTATCACGCGCCAGGAAAGTATAGGGGTTGCTGAACCGTACATCCTTGTCCAGCCGTACATGATGAAAATATTTATTCCTTTCGAACTTGCCGCTGCACACTCTCAAAAATGCGATCCTGTCCCTGTGTTTTGGGTCCAGGTTGGCATGGATCTTAAAGACGAAGCCGCTGAACTTGTCCTCCTCCACCTCCAGCTGACGGATGGACGTTTCCCTACCGCGGGGGCCCGGAGCAATCCGGATAAAGGTGTCCAGCATTTCCCGGACGCCGAAGTTATTGATGGCGCTGCCAAAGAATACGGGGGCGACCTTCCCGGCCAGGTAATCATCCACATTCAGCTCGCCATGAACGCCATCCACCAGCTCCACATCCTCCCGTAAGACGGCGGCATCCTTTTCTCCCAGCCTGTCTTCCAGCAGGGAGCTTCCCAGGTCATCGATACGGACCGTATCCTCATCCGTAGCCTTGGTATTGGCTGTAAAGAGGACAAGGTTCTTATCATAGAGGTTGTAGACGCCTTTGAAATCCTTGCCGCTGTTGATGGGCCAGGTCATGGGGTGTAGCTGAATGTTCAGCTCTTTTTCGATCTCCTCCAGCAGGTCGAACCTGTTCTTGCCATCCCGGTCCATTTTATTGATGAAAACAATGACAGGCGTGTCGCGCATACGGCATACTTCCATCAGGCGGCGTGTCTGGGCTTCCACCCCGTTGACACTGTCCACGACGAGAATGACGCTGTCCACAGCCGTGAGGGTGCGATAGGTGTCCTCTGCAAAGTCCTTGTGACCGGGGGTATCCAGGAGATTGACCAGCATGCCTTTGTATTCGAAGCTCATGACGGACGTGGCGACGGAGATACCACGCTGTCTTTCTATCTCCATAAAGTCGCTGGTAGCATGCTTCTTGATCTTATTGCTTTTTACGGCCCCCGCGGTCTGAATGGCACCGCCGAACAGGAGGAATTTCTCCGTCAGGGTCGTCTTACCGGCATCGGGGTGGGAAATAATGGCAAATGTCTTGCGTTTATTGATTTCGCTGGTATATCGGCTCATTGGGCCGCAAATTTACGAAATTTTGGCCAGCCCCAGCCTTTTTTTGATCGTCTCCCACACGGGGAGGATGTCGTCTGAAAGGCGCAGCAGGAGCACACCCGAGCCAAAAATACCGACAAATACGATACTCCTCACCACCAGCCAGACAAAGCCATGGTAAACGTCGAAAAGGAAGTGGCAGACGAAGTATCCCAGCGCGGCCAGTAACAAGGTGTACAACGACTTCAGATTGAAAGGCTGCATCTTAAACTTCCGGTAGAGAAAGAGACAACGAATGCCATTATAGAGGGTAAAAGTAGCCAGGTCGGCGATAGCGGGTCCTATATACCCGATGTCTTTTGCCAGGAAATAATTGGTTGGGAGGGTAAAGAGAATAAGCACTATCCCCGTGAAGAAATCAAAACGCCAGAAAGTGGAAGTGCCAATGATCTGTGTATTCACTCCTGTGCCCATATCCACTATCCGCGTGAGTCCAATATAGAAAAAAATGGGCCTGGCCAGCAGATAATCATTTTTCATATGAAAGGTAAGCACCCCATCCGTAAAATTGATCCATATCAGGACGAACATGCCTGCTGAAAAAATCAGCTGGTTGATGGAGGACCGCTGGTAGATGCGGCTGATCCTCCCATAATCCTTATCCTTCCAGGCGCGGGACAAGGGACCGATACTGGCAGCTATAACGCTACGTTGGATGGCCTGCAGCAGGCTGCCCACATACAAAGCAAGAGAATAGATACCTACAAACCGCATCCCGTCAGTGACAACGGCGGCAATAATGATCTGGGCAAAATAGGTAGAGACATTGAACAGCACCTGACCGCTCCATACAAAGCTGGCCAATGCCACGATCTTTTTAAAGAATTTTTTGGACACCCTGCTGGTGCGAAAAGAAAAATGCAACTGACGGTTTATGAGCATATATAGCAGCAGACACAGGGCCAGCAACAGATAGGTGCAGGCATAGACCTTTATAAAGGCATCGAAATCCTTCAGGATGCCCGCAATGGACAGCAGGATAAGCACAAAGGTGAAAAAACGGAACTGCACTTCTTTAAAATAGCTGGTAAGCACAGACTTTTTCAATTGCCAGGCAAACGCTTCCAACAATGAATAAAAAGTAAGGCCTGCCCCAAAAGGGAATATCCAGTAATAATAAGCTACCAGCTCGGGCGAGCTGTTGCTGAAATTCTTCACAACGAACTCTTTGAAGGCCACTCCGCCGGCAATGACAAGGATGAAACCTGCCAGGCTGGTCAGGAAAGCCCAGGTCATCATGTCATTTTCCTTTGGAGGCAGGTTGTCGTGATAATAGGGATAGAATTTGTAAATATAAGATTGCATGCCCAGGCTGGCCAGTGGGAACATGATGTTGGCAAGGGACATGAAGATAGTGGTCAATCCATACTGAGCGGGTGTAAAATGCCTGGTGAAAAGCAACGTATTCAGGGCGCCCAGCGCAAAGCCGAAATAAACAATACCGGAGGAAATGATGCTTTGCCGCCTGATGGTGCTCATCCTGCAAATATAATTTAATGGCCTGATAATGACGGGCTCCTTATTTTTGATATAAATTCATCAACCCGGCTGATATGAAAAATGTCGTCACGTTTATTACAATGGTGTTGCTGGTACTGAACGCAGCTGCGCAACCGAAGAAGAAAAAAGTGGTCTTTATCATTGCCGATGGGATACCTGCCGACGTGCTGGAAAAGGCAAAAGTCTCTTTCCCCAGACAGATAGGCAGGGAAGAAGGGTATAAACATGCTTATGTCGGAGGAGAAAAGGGCGGATATTCCCAGACCCCCACGATCTCTGCCGTCGGATATAACAGTCTGCTGACAGGGACATGGGTGAACAAGCACAATGTATGGGACAATGATATAAAAGATCCCAACTACCATTATCCCACCATTTTCCAATTGCTGAAAAAGGCGGACAGCACAAAAAAGATCGCCGTCTTCTCCACCTGGCAGGACAACCGTACCAGGCTGGTGGGCGAGTCGCTGCCCCAGACAGGTGGTATAAAAGTGGATTATCATGCCGACGGTTTCGAGCTGGATACGTTGAACTATCCCCATGACAATGCAAGCCTGTATATCCACAACATCGATGAGAAGGTGACGGATCTGGCGCAAAAATGCATCCGCGAGCAGGGACCGGACCTTACCTGGCTGTACCTCGAATACACGGACGATATGGGCCACCGGTTTGGAGACAGTCCCGAGCAGAAAGAAGCCGTAAAATATGTGGACAAGCAGGTAGGCAGGATATGGAGCGCCCTGCAATACCGGGAGGATACGTTCAAAGAGGACTGGCTCATCATCATTACCACGGATCATGGCCGGGATTCCATCAGCGGCAAGGGGCATGGTGGTCAGTCCGAACGGGAACGTACGACCTGGATCGTTACCAATTCCCGGGACCTCAATCATTATTGGCGTGATTATACGCCGGCCATTGTGGATATTATGCCTACCATCGCCCGGTTCCTGGACATCAAGATCCCCAGGGATAATCAGCTGGAAATAGACGGCGTGCCCTTGATAGGGAAGGTGTCCGTGGCAAATCCCGTTGTCAAGGTAGAGAATAATAAGCTGGATATTCACTGGAAGTCGTTCGATAAGGACGGTACCATAAAGATATGGCTGACCACCACCAACAATTTCAAGACAGGCGGCAAGGATGAATACAAGCTGCTGGCGGAGGTACCCGCGGCACAGCAATCGGCGGCCTTTGGGATAAGTTCCTACCCTTCTTCCTTCTATAAGATCGTGCTGGAAGGGGCCTATAATACGGTGAACAGGTGGGTCCAAACGGACCAGAGGTCCGTCGGCCGAAGGCCAGACATTAGTGATAAGGTAGTCACCCTCAGTATTCCCCCTGCAAAAGAGCATTGATATCTTCCTTCCCTTCGTAATGAAAAGGACGATTGAAAGGGATAGCGCCTCTTTTCAGATGCACTTTCCCATCCAGGACCACGGTCACCTGTTTTTCCATCAATATCTGGAGGGCGTTGCCCAGGAGGCCCTGGAGATTGAGCTGCATCGTCACGGGCACATAGAATGTATCTTTTTTAGGTATCAGGACAGTGGTGTCCAGCATAGAGTGTCCGGTAGGCTTGCCATTCAGCCATACGTCCATTTCTGCGCCTTTTAGCGTCAGGCTGAAAGGGTTGGGATTGTAGAATTTCAGCGTGGTCCCCAGCGTGGCCTGCTGACCGCCCGCCTGACCGATGCGAAGGTCCAGGAATCCATAATATTCCGGCGCCTGTGGCTGGTGGCAGCCGGCGATGGCCCAACAGCAGGATAAGACCAGGAGAAGGGCAGGAACTGTCTTTTTGTCTTGCATACCACTGTAAGATACGTGGCATTTTCGAATTCCCGGATAATACCTATCTTTCTGAAAAGAAACCATCGTGGCCAGCACTCCACAATGGGTCAAGGATTTCAACAAGACCCACCATCTGAAATTCAGGCGCAGCAGACAATCCAAGTCCAGCACCAATATCATCACAGGTGAATGGGTGGTCCAGGGCACGGAGCAGGACCATCGCCATTGCATTGAGATACTACGGGACCAACAGGTACAGGCCTTTGAGTTCTAGCTAGTGTAGCGTCACTGCCCAGATCCTTTCAAATGTTTCCCCCGGAGCCAGTTTCTCGATACCTTCCTTGTCCGTCATTTCCTGGTCGGAGTCGACACTGTCGGCGATGCCGCACCATGGTTCTATGCACACAAAATCTGCTTTGTCATTCTTTGCCGCCCAGATACCCAGGTAGGGGAAATCCGTAAAATCAAAGTCCAGACCATGGCGGGTCCGGCGGGACTTGAGGGAAATGGAGGTGGAAGTCAGGTTCTTGAATACCAGGGCGTCCGTGGTGAACAGATCCCTGGTCAAGGGCAGGATATTCGTATTGTCCAGTATGGGCTGGGGCGTCGTTTCGAGCAGACCGTCCTTGGAGATGGGCCAGCGGGAGGCCGTCTCTTTCTGCTCGAATTCCAGGTAATAATCGGTATAGGAAGTCCTTTCGGCCAGCGGCACGCGGAAAGCGGGGTGGCCTCCGATGGAAAAGAACATTTCCTCGCTGGAATTATTCTTTACGCTATAGGTGGTAGCCAGGCCATTGGGGGCCAGCTGATAGGTCACTCGCAGCTCGAAATCAAAAGGGAATTTGGCGCGGGTGGCGTCATTGCTTTTCAGAAGCAGTGTAATGGAATCCTTGGTCTGGTGCTCTGTTTCGAACTCCATCTCGCGTGCAAACCCGTGACGGGGCAGCGTATAGGCTTTCCCCTTGTAATTCCAGGTGTTCTGGCGCAGGGTGCCTACGATGGGGAAAAGCAGTGGGGAATGCTTACCCCAGACGTTGGGGTCGCCGCCCCACAGGTACTCGAGTTGATGGCCCTTGTGATAAATACTCTGCAGTTCGGCTCCTTTGGTGTTAATGGTTACTTTCAAATTTTGATTCTCAATATTGGGCATGAAGGGTCTTTTTAAGATGTAATGCTTAATCGGTATTTTAAAGATGCAAACTTAATGGTTTTTGTCATTGGCAGGTGTCTCCTTATATGTATATTCGGATTATGTTTTTGTATAGGACAACGGCTTTGTTCAGGTTCTTACTCCGGCATCGGGAAATTGCATGGACCAGCTTTAAAATGGCCCTGCAGGAGTTTCGTTCCAACAAACTTCGCACCTTTCTGTCCTTATTGGGTATAACTTTCGGTATTTTTTGTATTATCAGCGTACTATCCACCATCAGCAGCATGCAGATGGCTGTTAATAATGATATCAAATCCCTTGGGAACAAGACCATTTATATAGATAAATGGCAATATGAAGGAGGACCGGACTTTCCCTGGTGGAAGTATATCAAGCGGCCCGTGCCCAAGTACGAGGAGATGAAGCTGCTCCGGTTAAAGGTGCCCGAAGCCGCCCATATGGCTTTTGAGATAGAAATGCAATCCACCGTGGATTTTGAGGATAATTCCCTTTCGGGGGTTAATTTTTATGGCAATACGGAGGATTTCGACAAGATACAGCGGATATCTATCGGCAACGGACGCTACTTCCAGCAGTCGGATTTCGACCGGGGAACCCCATTGGTGGTAATGGGTTATAGCATCGCCGAGAAATTATTTGGCAACCCGGATAGGGCCGTAGGCAAGACGGTCAAATTAAAGGACAGCCGCGAGGCCACTATCATCGGGCTCATACAGAAACAGGGGCAAAGTCTCATCGGCGGATGGGATTATGACAACTGTATCCTGCTGACCTATAATTTTCTCCGTCAGATGATCCGGGAAGAGTATGCCCAGCCGAAGATCCTGGTACAGGCGGGGGATAAGATATCCATCGAGGCGTTGAAGGACGAGCTGAAAGGGGCCATGCGTTCCATACGCAAGCTAAGTCCTACCCAAGAAGATAACTTCGCATTGAACGACATCGACAGCCTGAGCAGGATGCTGGAGCCCATCTTTTCGGGAATGAATATCGGCGGATGGGCCATCGCCGCCCTGTCGCTGATCGTGGGGATGTTTGGCGTAGCCAATATCATGTTTGTCACAGTGCGTGAGCGGACGAGCCAGATAGGGCTGAAAAAAGCTATCGGGGCCCGGCGGAATGTCATCATGATGGAGTTCCTGCTTGAATCCGCCTTTCTTTGTATCATCGGTGGATTGATCGGGCTGCTGGCCGTATTCATTCTGACCCTGGTATTTTCCTCCATGCTGGCCTTCAAGGTTTTTATACCGCTGAATATTATCCTGCTGGCCGTCGGCATCTGCTTGTTTACGGGTGTCATGGCAGGGATCATACCCGCCTTTATCGCTGCCAGGATGGACCCCGTGGTGGCAATCCGGTCGAAATAGGCAATTTCCATTAATTTTACGGCATGACCTCGAAGAAGCACGAACTCCTTAAAAAATTATTATTAACGTGAGTAACAAAAAGAAGGAGGCAGAAAGGCCCACTACCATCCTGGCGATCGAGTCTTCCTGTGATGAAACGAGCTGCGCTATCTGCCGGGATGGAGAGATACTTTCCAATGTCATTGCGGGTCAAAAAGTACATGAGCAGTATGGCGGAGTGGTGCCGGAGCTGGCCAGCAGGGCGCATATACAGAATATTGTGCCCGTGGTGGATACGGCCCTGAAAAAGGCCGGATGCGAGCTGTCATCTTTAACGGCGATTGCTTTTACACAAGCTCCCGGACTGATCGGGTCTTTGCTGGTAGGCTCCCAGTTTGCAAAATCCCTGGCATTGTCCCTGGATATACCCTTACAAGCCGTCCATCACATGCAGGCGCATGTGCTAGCCAATCTTATACCCGTGGCCAGACCCTCCTTCCCTTTCCTTTGTCTGACTGTCAGCGGCGGACATACGCAGATAGTCCTCTGTATATCTCCTCTCCAGATGAAGGTCATCGGTGAGACGCTGGATGACGCGGCGGGTGAAGCTTTCGATAAGTCGGCCAAGCTGCTCGGACTCCCCTATCCCGGCGGTCCGCTCATCGATAAATATGCCCGGGAAGGAGAGGCATCCAGATACAGCTTCCCCGAACCACAGATACCCGGATTGAACTTTAGCTTCAGCGGATTGAAGACGGCCATTCTTTATTTTCTACAGGAGCGGACGGCACAGGACCCGGACTTTGTCCAAAAAAACCTTCCGGACATCTGCGCTTCGATACAGGGAAGGATCATCTCTATCCTGTTGAACAAGCTGAAAAAAGCGGCTAAGGAGACGGGGGTGTGTGACCTTTGTATCGCCGGCGGCGTATCTGCCAACAGCGGTCTCCGGGCAGCCTTCTCAGAATTGGGAAAAAAGCAGGGATGGAATACTTTTATACCTCCTTTTGAATATTGTACGGACAATGCAGGCATGATCGCCATCACCGCCTATTACAAATACCTGGCGGGAGAAGAGACGCCTCTGTCCGTCAGCGCCAGCGCACGCGCAGAATGGTAAAAACAGTCACAGATGCCGAATCCATATTTTCAATTCAAGCAGTTCACCATCTTCCAGGATCAGTGCGCGATGAAAGTATGTACGGATGCCTGTATACTGGGGGCATGGTTCTCCGAGAAAACACCGGCCTATTCTTCCATACTGGACATCGGCAGTGGTACGGGTCTTCTCATGCTGATGCTGGCGCAGAAGCATAAGGGTGAGATACAGGGCATCGAGCTGGATCTTTTCGCATTCAAGCAGCTAAAGGAGAACATTGGACAAAGCAGATGGAGAGGCGACTTGAAAGTATTCCCGGGGGATGTACGTCAGTTCAATTTTCCGCATAAGTTCGATTTCATCATTACGAACCCTCCCTTTTATGAGCGGGACCTGGAGGCGGATTCACATTCGAAGAACCTGGCGCGGCATAGTAAGGAGCTGACGCTGACCGAGCTGTTGACGGCCATCGATGAGAATCTTTCGGCAGAAGGGTCTTTTGGTATTCTTCTACCCTATCACCGGGTACATTATTTCGAGGATCTGGCGGGATCGCGGCAGTTCCATTTGCGTGAGCGATTACTGGTAAGGCAGACGCCTCGTCATGATCTTTTCAGGGCCGTGCTTCATTTTTCCCGTAATAAAGAGAATTTTATTCCCGAGACGGAGCTTAGCATCCAGGATGAGCAGGGACAGTATACGGATGAGTTTGTGGAGCTTATGCGGGATTATTATTTGAAGCTTTGACGGGCCATGGAGCCTGAAACTTTGACGGGTCCGGCTGACGCCGGCAATTACGACAGGTCTCCTTTGGCGTATCTCTCCAGATAGCTGTAAGGTTCGGTAAGTTGTCCCTTGCTGACCATGGTGGCGCGCTCTATCACCGGCGAGCCGCCTCTCACCAGGTCCTCCAGCACATATTTGATCAGCTGTTCTCCAAAGTAGCGCGAAGCGTCCCTGGGCAGCTCATTGGGGAGATTGCCGACTGCCATGATATCGATGGAGCCGGGCAGGTAGGAGGTCGTCTTTTGTCTGCTTTGCCTGTCGACGCCGTATATGGGATCCTGTATCGAACTGTCACCCAGGTTGCAGGGAACAGAGCCGCCCTTATCATCCGTAATATCGGCAATGGTCGTTATGGCAAAATC
>DASZWE010000588.1:0-8909 GCA_035546735.1 Puia sp. | reverse complement strand
GCCCACGATTTGAACACCAGGTGGCTATCTGACCATTTCACAAAAGGGAACCAGTTCAGGAATAACCCGATGCCGAATATCAGCAGCGTCCTGGTAAATACCTTCTTCAGAAATACGCCGTCACCCGCCTCCCGCAGCCGGGGCATCACAAATGCCAGCGCATTGCCCACCGCAAAAAGGAAAAAAGGGAATACCAGATCTGTCGGCGTACATCCATGCCAGGGCGCGTGGTCCAGGGGAGGATAGATATGGCTCCAGCTTCCGGGATTGTTAACGAGTATCATAAAGGCCACGGTGGCCCCGCGAAAGACGTCCAGCGAATAAAAACGTTGTTTCAAGTAGAGAAGGGTTTGCCCCTAAGATAAGCAAATCTCATTCTTCTCTATGATTAAAATGACCGCCGGTCCATATGTTGAAGGCCGAAAGCCCGCCAAAAAAAGGAGCTCCTTGAAAGGAACCCCGAATAGTTGCTTTATGCATTCAAAACTGAGCCCTCCGGCCAGGTTGCCCGGCCGGTAAAGCCACAACGGCAAATTAAAAGACGCCCCCCGCCCAACCCAGTAAGATTGAGCCGTTGACCCCAAAAGCCCTCCGATTGGTTGCCGCCATTGAGCCGTCTGCTAAAACAATAGCCCGCTCCCCTTCACAGGTAACATCTCCGCCAGATGATCAAAATAACGATGCTTCGACCACGCCTCCCTGTTCCCGATGACATACAGCCTTTCCTTCGCCCGCGTGACAGCCACATTCAACATATTTGGACTTTGAGCTACCCAGTTCCGCGCATGCGCGCCTGCAGGCAATGTTCCCAATACCAGGAATACCACCTCCGCCTCCTTCCCCTGAAAGGTATGAATGGTGCCGCACGACACCCACCGGAACTCCTCCCGGCAAATACCCGCCACGCTTACAAAAGGAGAAATAACATAGATCTTCCCCGAATAGTACCGCAGTTGCTGCAGATGCATACGTAACACCTCTATTTCTTCGGCAATAGCATGCCTGTTCAGTACGGTAACCCCCGCAACATCGATCCATACGCTCCTGGGGATATTGGAGACAATGTCCGGCGTCACCCTCACCATCTGCCCATTATAGGCAATGGTATTGGACAACGAGAACATAGGCTCCCCACACCGCCTGTGCGCCCGCAGCGGTACGCCCGTCCAGATAGGCTGGTCACTGTTCACATCGATATAAGTCCCCACAGGAGTGACCCTGTCGGCAAGCGACTGGGCTGAATGATACACAGGATTCCAAAAGTCGTCGCGAATGCCATAGCTTGCTTGTAGTAACCTTCCCAATGCAGTGGGAATAGTCACGATGGGTGGGATCTGCAGCGTGTCGCCGATGATGATACATCTTTCACTCCGCCAGATGGCCCCGCAGGTGGAAGCTGGGGTAGCCTGACCGGCTTCATCCAACAACAACCAGCCGATACCGCCTTTCTTAATCTTCGGAAATTGTCGCTGAAAGGATGCCAGCGTCACCGATACCACCGGTATGCAAAAGAAAAAAGTATTCCACAGGACAGCCGCCGCTTTTTCGTCAATGACACCGGCCTGTTTGTTCGATACCAGATTGACAAATGCATTGAGGTTACTGTTGAATTGCCGGGCATTGACACGAATGGCCCAATAATGCAGATCGAGACTTAATAAAAAGATCCTGCTGCGGAGTATATTTATTTTCGGCGAGGAATACGGTGCCATCGCATGTATCTTTCCCAGGGGCATGTTCAAAAAGTCTACACCGGGCAGGTTGGGGGAAGAGATCTCCCATTCCTCACACAGCCGGGCAGCCCCCGCTGATAGCTTCCTTATATCTCCACTTTCCCCGGACGCGACCTGTAACAACAGATCATGGTATTCCCCCGCCAGTACACGGAATGCTTCATATTCCTCCAACAGCTTTTCCAGCTCCGCAGCTATCTCCTTATAACGGGTCTTATTTTCTTCAACAGGAGCAGCATCTACATACTGGCTTTTCAAAAACTTTCCAAACCCAAGCTCCTTGCTGAACCAGAATTTGGTAATGAATGAGCTCCGGTTGTTCGATCTCCCAAGGACAGCGCTCAACAAGCCCCAGCAGGGCTTTTCATGGATATGACCTGCCATCTCCGGAAAATAGGAAGCATCCCCGAACGTCGCCCGGTCGATGCTGTCCAGGACTGGCAGCTCACGCGAAATATTTTCTATGGCCGCATTGTTATTGCTCGATACAACGATACCGTCATTCCCAAAAATGGCTTCATTGATGCCATAGTATCCCATCATGTCGGCGATGACAGTACGTTTGCCGGAAAACATTCCCCACACGCCATGTTTCAACAACCGTCTCGCCCTTGTCACGACTACATCGGCAATGACCTCTCGCAACAAGGTCGTCTTCCCCGTTCCCGGCGGACCGTTTATACCCACCAGCGTTGGGTCCTGCATAGTGAGATAGAGCGCGGCCTGCTGGGCGCTATACAGTCCAAGCGCCGGACGGGCGGGCCACCTGCCGGGGCTTTGATGCCTGGGGTGCAGATGGGCCATTAAGGAGCTGGGATTAAGCAGGTCCTCCCGGACTGGCAGCTCACTGGACAGGTACATCTCCATGGGCTTGCCAATATCATCGATATGTGTGATCAGCGTATTCAGATCCTGCACATAATAGCTGTTCATAAAAGGGACATCCATCACAGTGGTAATAGTCACCAGCTCCGACACGCATACGACAACACGCTTTGTCTTCAGCTGATGACGCGCGATCCCGTTCACAAAGTCCAGCTCCTTTTTTAGGACCGTCCAATCCAACGGAATAGAAGCGTTTTCTCCATCAGGTCGTTCCCCCTCGTCCTCCCTATCCGGCTGACAACATACCAGGAATTCCTCTTGCCCCTTTCTCAACAACTCCGGCAATTCCTCCGGATCAAGCCGCTCCTGCAATATCTTTATTCCATAGATCCAGGCGGCAGGCGTATAGCTCCTCTCTACCAGCTGCCCCCGCTGATTGAGGATCAACGCCGAAAAAAAAGTTTGACCGCTCACCGGCTCCCGATATTCCTTCGACTGGCTCAGCTTCGCCAGCGCTTCGATCACCGACTCTTTTTCTACACTATAAAAATACAGGGTATGCCGCCATTGCTTGTCCCCTTCCAAAGGCGGAAATTTCTCCAACTGCCAGGGTAGAAAGCGCTCCGGCTCCAGGACATTGTATTCCTTGGAACGCTGCCCCTCGAATGGCGCAGGCAGGTCCGGTAAATTGAAGGTCTCGATGGCTCTCCAGAACTTCAGCACATTCGTATAATGATCCCGGATCGTAGGCATAAGGTTCAATTACTTGCTTAATTAATTAACTATCATTCAATTAACTTTTATTCTGTAGTACATATTCTTAAAAATCAGTATTCCCCTTCTCACTGCAAATGTTAGTATAATATGCGCGTTTACAAAATGGACTCCGGTTCGACCTTCATCTTCCTTTGGCAAATATTAAACATATCCACTTATAAATTAATAAAGGAAGAACCGGTCATTTTTACCTAAATTGCAATAAATGTTAAATTAACACTTAATACAACGAGCGATGCCATATTGGACTGTCCCCTGCGTCCGAAATACTCCTGGTGCCAGGAGCTCTCATACTTTGACCATTGGTCTCATAGCAGCCCTGCTCCTCCCGCCCTCCCACCTGCCAGCCCAATCCCCCGCCTCGCTGACCCTTCACATGAAGGAGGCCGGCGCCCCGGTCAGCCCCCGGCTCTATGGATTGATGACGGAAGAGATCAACTTTTCCTACGACGGCGGCCTTTATGGTGAATTGATCCGCAATCGCAATTTCCGCGACTCCGCCAGGGTCGTCGCCTTTTGGTCCCCCCTCCAGGGTCCTGATGGCAAATGCACCATCGCCCTGGATAAGAAAGACCCCGTTAACAGTGCACTTCCTGTCTCCATGAGACTGGACGTCGAAAAGGAAGGCGCCCGGACAGCCGTTGCCAACGAAGGTTACTGGGGTATCCCGATAAGACCCGCGGCAACCTATCAGGGAAGCCTATACACCAAAAGTTCCACTGCCAGCCCCCTGACCATCAGCCTGGAAAGCCTGGACGGAAAGACGGTCTATGCTTCTGCTCAGCTAACAAATATCACTACCCAATGGCAACGCCTCACCTTTTCACTCACCACCCCCGGTACGGTACAACCTACAAAGGACGCCCTTTTTGTCATCTCCGCCACCAAAGCGGGCAGCTACTGGTTCAGCCTCGTATCCCTCTTCCCACCCACTTTTAAAGGACGCGCCAATGGCAACAGACAGGATATTATGCAGCTGCTGGCGGATATGCATCCCGCCTTCCTGCGCTTCCCGGGAGGCAATTATCTGGAAGGACATATGTTCTCAACACGTTTTGACTGGAAAAAAACCATCGGCCCCATAGAACAACGCCCGGGTCATCTCAGTCCCTGGAACTATCGCTCCACGGATGGAATGGGATTACTGGAATTCCTGGAATGGTGCGAAGACCTGAACATGGAGCCGCTGCTGGCGGTATTCGCCGGCTATACGCTTAACAGGGATTACCTGGAAGCAGGCCCCTTTTTACAGCCATTCGTAGACGATGCCCTGGATGAGATCGAATACGCGACGGGCGATGTAAATACAAAATGGGGCGCCCAACGGGCAAAGGACGGACACCCCGAACCATTCAGGCTCAAATATATCGAAATAGGCAACGAAGATGCATTCGATCAGTCGGGTAGCTACGAAGGTCGATATGCTCAATTCTATGACGCAATAAAAGCAAAATATCCCACACTGCAGATCATCTCCACCGTAGGCGGCAAAGACCCGCTTGGCGCACGATTCCACGCCCCGAAGGGACGGACGGAAATGGTGGACGAACATTACTACCGCAACGCCTCGCAGATGGAGGAAAATGCCAAACAGTACGATAGCTATGACCGCAACGGTCCAAAAGTATTCGTGGGCGAATGGGCGACAAGAGAAGGTTATCCAACGACAAATTTCAACGCCGCCCTCGGAGATGCCGCCTGGATGACAGGGATGGAGAGGAACTCGGACCTGGTGATCATGGCGAGCTACGCCCCCTTGTTTGTAAATGTAAACCCCGGCGGCATGCAGTGGCGAAGCGATCTCATCGGCTATGACGCGCTTAGCTCATTTGGCTCTCCCTCCTATTACGCTCAAAAGCTGTTCAGCACACACATCGGCGACAGCGTTGTCAGGATCACATCCGAAAATATCCCTGCACAGCTGCAAAAGCTGACGGCAAGAGATTCCGCAGCGGGCGTAAAGCCCAGGACCATCGATGCCTTGTTCTTTGTAGCAACCCGCGATAGCCGGAAGGGCCGCGTATATATAAAATTGGTAAATGCACAGGCAAACCCTCAACCCGTAATGATCAACCTGGACGGAACCACAAAAGTGGCCCGCAATGGCGTTGAATGGGTATTGAAGGCCGATAGCCCCGAAGATACCAATACGATCGACCGGCCGGATAAGATCGTCCCCGTGCAAACAGCCATAAAGGGATTGGGAAAAAGCTTTTCCAGGACACTGCCGCCCTGGTCCATCACCGTGCTCGAAGTGGAAGCCAGGTAAAGGGCACTACTTCGGCGAAGGTCACCCCCGGCCGCTCATGCAGGTTCCAATAAAAATTTCGACATATGTGTCATTTATAAAATTCTTCCCTGATCCTGACCAGCAGCCGCTCAGCCGCTTGTTCATCCGGCGCCTCCGGCAGGTCGGCCACTGCATATAGCTCTTTGATCCGACTCATTTTCTCTTCAACTCTCTTTAACAGCTCCTCATATTCGAATTCCCCTGAACGGATACGCAGCAGAGATTCCCTGTCTTCACGATACACTATCACCTTACGGTGTACCGCAATCTCCTCAGCCATATTCAACAGCCGGAAAGTATGCATCATATGCTTGGCATCATAATTTTTCCCATGGGACATTGTATTCAAATACCGTTCTTCATTGCGTTCGCCCACCCACTGCCAGTATTGCCCATATTCCTTGCAGTAAATAGAATAAGCATCCTTGTTAAAATGCATAACGGCCAATGGCTTCACTCCCTTTTCGATGCTGCTAAGCGATACATCATTGGCTGCATCCGATGAAACGATCCCATTCAGCTTCCCCTCCCCTTCATGTCCTTCCACCCCTTGTCCTTCCGCCGCATGAAAGAGCAGGTAAGCATCCCGGAAATGATCCAGACCTGTCAGCCCGCAATTCTTTTGATCAAATCCATTTTCATGCAACCACTCCTTCAACGGCTTCGTTCCGTTGTCGCTGACCACGTAGCAAAAGTCCAACACCGATCTGCGCTCTTTTTCAAATGTCTGAAGGATCTTCTTATTCAACCCCCGCGCCTTTTTTACCTGGGTTTTCGCATAGCCGGCAAAGGTTCCCAGGCACAGCCTGGAAAGGAAATCCTCCGGTCTTATGAGCTGCATCAACGGATGCCAGTATAGTATACAGTTTTCCGGTGTGCTCAGCAGTTCCAGTATATTGGGATTATTCTTGCACAACAAATCAATAAAACGCCCTACTTCAAAGAACACTTCATCATTGCTGGCATTGGCCACCTGTTCTGTATAAGTCAGCCCATACAGCTCTTTTTGGGGTAGTACGAATATACCCTTTAGATCCGTGTCGGAACTGGGCAACGACAGGTTATAAGCCCTGCTGCCGCTGACACATTTCAGCAGAAGATGCTGCGGCTCCTGCATCAGTTGTTCAAAGGTCATGATCCAATATATTTACGGAATAGCCTGTCCAGCTCTTCCGTGTCGTTCTTCAATGCGGGGATCTCGTCCCCCTTCTTTTTATAATGATCCAGGGACTGCTCCAGCCAGTCCTGCAGGACAGGCACGGCATCCGTCAGCGCCTTCTCATCAGAAGCTTCCTTTTGGACCAGGAGATCATCTACAGCCGATTGCCAGCGGCCGTCTTCTACCACGGTCCTGAGAACGCCAAATTCCATGGGAGGAACAGCCTGTCTTTCAATGATCCATTGGCAGGCCAGCGCAGGCCGGAGGGCATAAAAATACTTTTTGAGTTTTACCCGCCCTCCCTGCAGTTCATTTTCAAAGGCATTCCGGGCCATGGAAAGATAATGATGGCACCCCGACCGGTGCGAAAAATAGGACGGCATCAAACCTCGAAGCTCACGGGCAAACCCTCCTTCTTCCTTATATACGATGGGCGATTGCAGCCACTCATACAAAGGGCCGTTCGATTTAAGGAACAGTTGTAACGCTTTCCTGATATCCCATCCATTTATATCCAGCAGCTGATTCACCGGCAGCTCGATGACATCCTTCCCGTCCCGTATGCTCAAATAGCGGTGGGCAGGCTGTGCATAGATGAATCGTACGTCATAGTCGCTGTCCGGAGAAGCAAACCCCCAGGCCCTGCTACCCGATTCACAGGCATATAATATTTTTACATGATGTTCTTTCTCGATATTTCCGAGCTGTTGTGCTATCATACTACTTCAAAAGTACTTCATGCCTTCCATATCGCTGTTTTTCAAAACGATTTTACATAACTTGTCTGGCCGGGGGACCTCCGGTCCGCCGGCCAAATTCAAATCTCATGGTAAAGTTCCTCCTGTCGATTGCCCTGCTAACAGCCACCCTGTATTCCCATGCCCAGTTCACCCCCGGCGCCTCCATTTACACGCAAAAGATCGAGGACCCCGCCGCGGCCTATTTCATGCCCGATGGCCGGACCGACAGCCGGACAGACGTCTCCACCCAGCTACAGACAGCCATCGACCAGCTAAAAAAAGAAAGGAACTTCGGCATCCTCTTTATCCCGGAAGGGACCTACACGATCTCAAAAACCATCTATATCCCGGCCGCCATCCGCCTGATAGGCTACGGCGCCCACCGCCCCCTCATCATATTGAAAAAGAACGCCCCCGGATTCCAGGAGGAAAACCCAAAAGACAAAGGCAGGGCCAGCTATATGTTCTGGTTCACCAGCAGCGCCGTCGACTCCACAGGCACTGTCCATGACGCCGGCGCAGGCACCTTCTACAGCGCCCTCTCCAACATCGACCTGAAAATAGACGACGGCAATCCGGCAGCCGTTGCGCTCAGAACCCACTTTGCCCAGCACAGCTTCGTAGCGCACTGCAATATTGATATAGGCAAGGGCAAGGCCGGTCTTTTCGACGTGGGCAATATGATAGAAGATGTAAAATTCTTTGGCGGCGAGTACGGCATCTATACGACAAAAGCCTCGCCGGGATGGCAGTTCATGATGCTCGATACATATTTCGAAGGCCAGCGGCAGACAGCCATAAAAACACAGGAGGCCGGCTTCACCATCATCCGCATGCAGGTAAAGAATACCCCGTCCGTCATACAGGTGACACCCAATTACTGGGAGAAGCTGTTTCTCGGCGATTGCCGGTTTGAGAATATCTCCGGCCCCGCACTGACCCTGAGCGATGAGGACAACGCTAACATGCAGCTCAATATCCGCAACCTCGTCTGCCGCAATACCCCGGTCCTGATCCATTACCCCAAAGCCGACACTACCACAAAAGCCCCGGCCCCCATGTACAAGGTCCAGCGTCTCGTCTACGGCCTTCAGATGGAAGATTCGAATAAAGACGCAAACTTCCGCGCAGACATGGACATCACCACCCTGAAAACCAGGCCCGCTCCTACCCCCAGCGATATCCCATCCCTCCCCTCAGTAAAAGATTGGGTCAGCTTGAAAACACTTGGAGCCGCGGGCGACGGCGTCACCGACGATACAAAGGCCATCCAAAAAGCCATCGACGAACACCCGGTCATTTATGTGCCACAAGGCAGTTACAGGATCACAGCCACCATCCACCTGAAGCCCAATACCATCCTCATAGGTCTTCACCCCATGGCT
>DASZWE010000587.1:0-16840 GCA_035546735.1 Puia sp. | reverse complement strand
TGGACGCCTGTATTGCCACTTCCACTCACCGGGATTTTATGGGGTTGGGCGCTTATATGGACAAGGGATATGTTCCCGCGGAAGTCAGCGGCACCTCCGTATCCAATACGCTGGAATATGCCTATGACGACTGGTGTATTGCACAGGCCGCCCAAAAGCTGGGCAGGATGGATGTATATGCGACGTATATGCGACGTTCAGAGAACTATAAGAATGTATGGGATCCTTCCATCGGCTATATGCGCCCGAGGCTGGCCGATGGCAGCTTTAAAAAAGAGTTCGACGTGCTCAGCACCAATGACCAGGGCTTTATCGAAGGCAATGCCTGGAACTATAGCCTGTATGTCCCCCATGATCCGGTCGCGCTGATCGCACTGATGGGAGGCAAGCAACGATTTGTCCGTCACCTGGATTCCCTTTTCACGATGGAATTACCGGACAAGTTCTTTGCAGAGACGGAAGATATTACCCGGGACGGCATCATCGGCAATTATGTCCATGGCAATGAGCCTTCTCACCATGTGGCCTACCTGTATGATTGGACGGACCAGCCCTGGAAGACGCAGGAGAGGGTCCGAATGATCCTAAAGAAGCAGTATCGCAATGCGCCGGATGGATTAGGAGGCAATGACGATTGTGGTCAGATGAGCGCCTGGTATATCTTCAGCACGCTGGGGTTTTATCCGGTGGCGCCTGGTTCGGATCAATATGCTTTAGGCAGTCCGGCCATCGATGGGGCAGTATTGCATTTAGAAAATGGGAAGGAATTTGTCATCGAAGTACAGGGCCAAAAAGATAAGAATGTATATGTAAAAAAGGTGCTGCTCAACGGTGCGCCGCTGACGCGCCGCTATATCACCCACCAGGAGATCATGGCAGGGGGTAAATTGGTGTTTTATATGAGTGAAAAGCATTAGGTTAGGCGGGGCGGGGGTTTCGGGGCTTGCAAACATCGTTATTTTTTCTTATATTACTAGTAATGAATTTGCATTTGCTCACCAAAATTCGTTCATATGAAACCCGTAGCTGGGACGCAGTCGCCCAAGGGTGGGGGCGTCCAACAAACCGCAGTGACGATCGTTTTGGCAATTGCCTTTCTTAGCCTGGTCATGTTCCTATCGTATGTCTTTATAACCGCCACTATGAAGTAAGTTTTTCGAAGGCCGTCTTAACAGACGGCCTTTTTGCTATCCTTCGGCCGATCAGAGATCGGCTTTTTTTATAAAATAACGCAAACGATTGTGTGGGCCTCCGCTTAGGGGTAAATCCACTTTTCTGCATCAGCCACTATCGGTATCCATTTTATCAAATCCTTAACAAGAGTCTTATGAACAAGCAACTACTACTCATCTCCTTACTCCTGGTCTTCCAATTCCTCAGCCAGGGATCTTTTGCACAAAGAACATTTTATGTTGACGCCAGCAAGACCACCAATGGGGACGGCTCCATCGGCAATCCCTGGAACAACCTGCTGTCCGGCATCTTTGGGGTCACACAAACCGATACTTCGGATGTGATCCTCTATTTCCGGCAGGGCACTTATCACATTACCAGCGATTCGGTCATTTACCTGGATGCCAGTAAAAGCGGGCTCAACGGTCATTATTTCATCCTGCGATCCTATCCCGGCGAACAGGCAACTTTCGATGCATCACATCTGACCGCCGACTGGTCATACATTGCCAGCATATCCGGAAGCAACATCCGGCTGCAGGACCTCACATTCGCGAATCTCGACACCATCTCGGCCTATGGCGTCTATATCTCAGGCACCGGCAGCAATATCGAGCTGCGCAACTGTACATTTAACAACATGCTATGGTACCTCGATACGGCCGAGGCAAAATTTCCGACCCCCTCGGACAGGAGCATCTGGCCCGTATATGTCAATGGCAGCAGCAGCCTGCCCGCCAATGTGCTCATTGATTCCTGTCATTTTACAAACCTGGCGCCAGGCAATGGCACCCTGGTAGGATTGAATGGTACGCCGGGAACAGTGACCCAGACGGCTAATACCACCTCCGGCATTATTTACAAGGCGGCGCGCTACCAGTTCTATGTGAGTCCGTCGGGCAACGATACGACGGGGACAGGCTCGAAGGCCAAACCCTGGAGAACGATCAATTTTGCCGTGAATGGCGCCGGCTATGACTGGACCACCGGATTTCCCGTATTGATCGACTCCAACCTTACCATTTATCTCCGCGAAGGCACTTATAACCTGGCCAACAGCGTTTACATTGGCCACAACCGGGGGCAGAATGGGAAATGGACGACGATCACCAATTATCCCGGTGAATGGGCCTCTGTAGATGGCGGCAACCTGACCCAGAAATATGCTTCCATATTCGTCATCGACAGCGCGAGCTATATCAGGATCGACGGGCTGGACATCACCAATCTCACCGATGATTCCACGCTGACCACCGTAGTGAACGGGGTCACTCAGAAAGATACGCGTTTTGGCATTGTTGTGGAAGGGACGGCCTCGCATATCCAGATCGTGAACAATGATCTTCATAACATGAAATGGACGCGGGATACGACCAAGGCCAAGACCCCACAGCCCGATGATGTACTGAGCGCCATTACGGTATTGGGGAATACGAACACGCCGATCACCAACCTGCTCATCGATAACAATACGATACACAATATCGTCACCGGCTTTGCAGAAGGTCTGGCCATCAACGGAAATGTGGACACGTTTACCATTTCGGCTAATGAGATCTATGACATAGCCAATATCGGCATCGTCGCGGCAGGTAACTATAAATGGGTCCTCCAGAGCTATCCCAGCCTGCTGAAAGCCAACAACCAGTCCCGCAACGGGCTGATCAAAGACAATTCAGTCTATCGCTGTATTTCTCCCTATGCGATGTCGGCAGGCATATACCTGGACGGCTCCCTGAATGTCACAGTACAAGAGAATTCAAGCTATAACAATGGCGTGGGTATCTCGGTAGGCAATGAGCAGGATTCCAGCACCAGCGGCGGACATCTGATCATCGGCAATAATGTATGGGCCAATCTGGGACCAGGCATGTACCTGGGAAGCAATAATCCCACTTCCATCTGCAGCAATGTCGTTGTAAAATACAATGGCGACTCCAACAACTATACCATCAACCCCACCTTGTATCAGCGGGCGAATGGTCGCTATGGAACATTGGATACTTCCGGCAGATGGGCCGAGATCGTCATGCAGCGGATACAGTATCTCACTTTCGACGAGAATGAAATATGGTCGTTGTCGAACAATGTGCTGGCATTTACCCTGGCCCAATCCAACCTGCATTTTACATACAACGATTATTATACAAAGAGCAATGATCCCTGTAAGGCTTATTTTTCAAGAGACGCAGATAGCAATGGAACTACTGAGACGGTGGATACTACCTTTAACCAATATGCGAAGCAGACGGGGCTGGATACGACCTCTTATCTGGGTGGTGTGGCCTATAACCGTCACGGCTGCGGAACGACGGGAGCAAGCTCCGGAACGGCTGCCCTGACCAGTGGCGTGGCATCGCTGGATGCGGTAGATAAGAATATCCGGGTGTTCCCTGATCCTGTAGTGAGCAGGCTGTCCGTGTATGTGACGCAGGAGACGACCGGCAAGGTCAGGCTGGAGCTCTGGGATCTCAGCGGCAAGCCCGTGCTCAGGAAGGATGCTGTTGCGGGTCCGGGGACGACGGAATTAGGATGGGAGGATGTCAAACAGTCGAACATAGCATCGGGAATATATATCCTGCGGGTGACAGGATCTGCGATCAACTATACGCGTAAGATCGTCGTACTGTAAAGAAAGAATATTTTGATCAGGCCGGCCGGTGGCTGATACGAACCGGATGACATTGCAAATGTCATGCACTGCAATTGGTTGCGTTACCTGACGGCGGTACTGTCATGAAGCATAACCGCCAGTTTCTGACCGTTGGGATGACTTACCTGGCTGGTCTTTTTAGCCACGCCGGGTACAAAGAAAAGCACGAGAGAAGTAATACTAAAGCCAAGAAGAAAAGCTATCGCCTGTGATTTCATTGCTTTCATACAAAAATTGGATTTAAATTCTAATTCTCTTATGCCACAAACGGATCTAATGGTTTTTTAGTGTTCTGTCGTCCTTTTTCGAATGTCTTATTTACGTGGCAGATATTTTTTCTGTTGGTGGAGGCGAACATATATTGAATCATCTCCATATTTACCATACAGATACAGCGTGTCCCTGTTCAGCCTGTACCCGGTGTTTACGCTTAGCAGCGTGTCCGGCCAGGTCTGTTTCATGTGCAGGGTACGGGTAGCTGTATCCGTTTCATAGCTAAAATAGCTCCTGTCAGCGGCCCAGGATTTGGCCGTGGCAAAATCGTAGTCATCGAATACGAGCTTTTTCCAGCCGCTGGTATCCGTGTGGAGAAGATGATCGATCGAATCACGGGAATGGTGCAGCGTATCGACGGCCCAGACGCCATAGATGGCAGTATGCTGCCCCATTTTATATTTTTTCTTCATTTGCAGCGTATCCTGAAGTGGATAGGCGATGGCGAAGATGCCTGCCAGTACGCCGATTATCGCCAGTATCTTTCGGGCCGTCCGCTTTTGGAAAAGCTGTGGATAAGCTCTTTTTTCCACTGACCTGTTCAGAAACAGCATGCCAGTGAGGCGTGGAGCATCGTCTGCCAGCAGATAGATAGACATAGCCAGGTAGGAGCAGGAAAAGAATTTTACACATACATTGAAGGCAAAGTTCACAAAGACGATGTTGCTCATGATGGTGACCATAAGGATGGCGCCCAGCGTCGACGTTCTGCGGAAGAGGAGAAGAATGGCGGCAATGATCTGGCTGCAGCCGATGAAGAACTCATAACTGAAAGAGTAGCCGAAGAAGGTCCAGGCAACGGACATGGGATGCATATCGGCAATGGTGGTGGCCATATTCCCGATGCTGGGGGAGAATTGTATGTCGAAGATCTTGGCGGCGCCGTACTGGGTGATAATGTAAGCGAGGAAGAAGCGAAGGATGATCTGCAGAATGTATTTAAGCCGGACGTAGACATGCCGTTGCTTGTCGATGATACTCCAGATAATGGCCAGGAGAAGGGCGGCGCCGCCGGCGATGGGGAAGAAACGAAAATCACGGGGCAGGTCGCCGCATCCATCGCCATCGGTGAGTAAGATGTAGACGATGACAGCGGGAAAGAGGAGGAAAAAGGTTTTGAAGCCGAGGTCTGCTAATCGCCGGGCCATACCATTTATTGTTTTGTATACGTGCCGCCAAACTTGCCATTGGCTACAGTGATACTGTCCTGTGTATTGTTAGGATTGAAAAAAACTCCGCTAAAAGTCCCCGATACCCTTTTGGTAGATTTGTTCATAGTGGTCAATGTAGAACTACCGTAGGCGCCGTAAAACCAATCGCTGGCATACATGGTCCCTCCAGTGTTTGTAAACTGAACCTCTAAAGCCTCTGTTCGCAATGGCTGTGTTAAGCCGATAGTCGCACTGTCACCTACTCCCAGCGCCATCATTCCAGGACTTCCTGCATCTCCGGTGCCAGTGAAAAATACCGTTCCTCCGATGGTATCATAAGTACAAACGGGCTTAGAACATTTCCAGAGCTTACCATTGATGGTAGCAGTAATACCTGTGAAATTGCTATCGGTATTTTGGGTATCATTATTTTTTTTACATCCGATGTAAAGAAAAGTAAGAAAGAATAAGGCTAATAAGAATGTAAACGGAGCTGTGTTTCTTTTCATTTTTTGGGTTTAGAGACTCCAAGATAGGAAAAAGCCGGATCAAAATGATTGTCCCGGCGATCTTATGAGCTGTCTTGTCCCAGGAGGTAACTGTCAGGGATATTTATCGTAACGATACAGAATTGCCCTCAGTGTAATACCTTTGGCTTATATAATTCATATGGTGAAGATTGGAAATATATCACTGGGTGAGTTCCCGCTATTACTGGCGCCCATGGAGGATGTGAGTGATCCGCCTTTCCGGGCTGTATGCAAAAAGCATGGAGCGGACCTCCTGTATACTGAATTCATCTCCAGTGAAGGGTTGATCAAGGATGCCATTGCATGCCGTCGCAAGCTGGATATTTTTCAAGAGGAGCGACCCGTGGGTATCCAGATCTTTGGAGGAGATGAGGAGAACCTGGCCCTGGCCGCGCAGATCGTCGAGACGGCGGAGCCGGACCTGCTGGATATCAACTTCGGCTGTCCGGTGAAGGGCATCGTAGGCAGGGGCGCCGGTGCGGGAGTATTAAAGGACATCGAACGAATGGTGCGGCTGACAGCCTCCTGTGTGAAGGCAACACGTCTGCCCGTCACGGTGAAGACCCGGCTTGGGTGGGACGAAGGATCGAAGTACATCGAGGAGGTGGCCATGCGGCTGCAGGATGTGGGTATTGCCGCCCTGACCATTCACGGCAGGACGCGAAATCAATTGTACAAGGGACAGGCAGACTGGACCCTTATCGGAAAAGTGAAGAACAATCCTCACATAAAGATACCCATCTTCGGTAATGGAGATATCGACAGTCCACAGAAGGCGCTGGACTACCGGCACAGATACGGAGTAGATGGCATCATGGTGGGACGTGCCGCCATAGGCTATCCCTGGATCTTCCGCGAGATCCGGCATTTACAGCAGACGGGCGAGCTGCATGCTCCGCCAACATTGGAGGAAAGGCTGTATGTCTGCAAGCAGCATCTGCGCAAGGCGGTGGAATGGCATGGAGCTATCGGACTGCGGGAGATGAGGGGACGGTATGCTCAGTATCTGAAAGGGCTACCTGACCTGACAGCGCATCGCAAGAAGTTGGTGATCCTCTCCACCCTTGAAGAGGTGGAAGCCACACTGGATGACATCGGCAGTACCTATAAAGGACTGGAGATGGAGTGGGAGCCTATAAGGCTGGTGAATTATCATGAGAATTGCGCGTTGTGACGGGAATGAACTATTTTTAATACATGAGAAAATATTTAACTGCCCTCCTGGTTTTCTTCTCCATTTTTGCATATGGTCAACCCGGCAGCGAGCCGGTGAACGTGACGGACATGTTGAAGATACAGTCCCTCAGCGGCGTTACGTTAAGCCATGATGGAAGGGAGGCCGCCTTCACGGTGACAAGGATCGAGCCCGATGCCGAGTCGAAAGGGGATTATAAATATGTCAATCATATCTATGTTGCCGCTTCAGATGGATCGACATCTCCGAAGGAGCTGACGGTAAAGGAAAGCTCCTCTCAGCCGGCCTGGAGCCCGGATGACAAACAATTAGCTTTTGTCCGTGCTGTGGATGGCAGGCCACAGATCTTTATACTGTCGATGGATGGAGGCGAGCCCGTGCAACTCACACATCATAAGTATGGCGCCGGTACGCCGAAATGGTCCCCGGACGGGAAATATATTCTCTTTTCTTCCAACCTGCGTCTCCAGGACCTGATGAAGGATACGATACTCAACCCCGGACATGCCGTGCCTGCCTGGCCTTATGAGGCGGCGGGATTCAACAGGAATGAGGGGCTTGTTCCCAGCCATGCCAGAGCCGATCCGAATGGGAGCCTGGATGAGATACGGGCCTACCTGGACATTGATGTAGCGGATAAAAAGGCAAAGGTGGTAGACCGTCTGAACTTCCAGGATGAGATGGCGGTCAATCCGGAGATGAGCTTTAATAATTTTTTTTTACAAAGCGTACAGGCGGGTTCCCAACCCATGGCCATCACGCATGGATTCTATCGCATATCGGATGTGGACTTCACACCCGATGGTCAGCATCTGATCATCACAGGGAACATGGACTCCACGCAACATCCGGACAGAAGTCTGGAAAGCAGCATCTACCTCGCCGACAGGGATGGCAGTCATACGAAGCTGCTGCTGGGAGAGAAAGGCAAGGTCTTTTCCAATGCCGTCGTATCTCCTTCCGGCAAGTGGCTGTCCTACCAATACAGCACCACGTCTTTTGTCACCGTCCCTCAATTAGCCATTCTTCCTTTGCAGGGTGGAGCTGCTGTCGAGCTTCCTTTTGACCGTGCGAAGGCCGGCTATACATGGAGCGCAGATGAGAAATGGATATATTTTACGGCACAGTCCAATGGGGGCGCGCCCTTATACCGGGTGAACATCGGCACACGCAAGACAGAGCAGCTGTCGGACTACAACAGTGGCACGGGAAGCTTCGACCTGCGTGGGAGCAGGCTTGTATTTGTTCGTACAGAGGTAAGCGATCCCTTTGATCTTTATGTTGCAAATGCGACCCTGCAGCAGGTGCGCCGGATCAGCTCTTTCAATTACGATTGGGTCCAGAAGAAAAAGCTGTCGATGCCGGAGAAGCATCAATTTACCAACGACAAAGGGCTGACGATAGAGTACTGGGTTATGAAGCCTTCGAATTATGAGCAGGGTAAGAAATATCCTTTGTTACTGGATATACACGGAGGCCCTTCTGCCATGTGGGGACCCGGGGAAACCAGCATGTGGCATGAATTTCAATTTTTCTGCTCCAAAGGTTATGGCGTCGTCTATTGCAATCCCCGCGGCTCCGGCGGCTACGGACTGGAGTTCCTGCGGGCTAATATAGAGGACTGGGGCGCGGGGCCAACCAGCGATGTGCTGACGGTGCTGGACAAGGCGGTGGCGGAGGGTTGGGCGGATACATCCCGGCTGGTGGTCAGCGGAGGGTCTTATGCCGGCTATCTTACGGCCTGGATCGTCGGACATGATCATCGTTTCAAGGCCGCCTGCGCGCAGCGGGGCGTATATGACCTGGCCACATTTTTCGGCGAGGGCAATGCCTGGCGCCTGGTGCCGAACTATTTCGGAGGCTACCCCTGGGAGCCACGGACCAAAGCCGTTCTGGAAAGAGAATCTCCCATCACCTATGTCGCCAATATCACTACTCCGCTGATCATCTTCCATGGAGAGAACGACCGCAGGACGGGTTTTGTACAGGGCGAGATGCTATACAGAAGCCTGAAGGTGCTGGGACGTCCTGTGGAGTATGTCCGTCACCCGGGCGCCACGCATGAGATCACGCGCAGCGGGGACAACCGGCAGCGGATAGACCAGATGCTGCGAACCTATGAGTTCTTCGAACGATGGATACGCAAATAGACGAATTGCAGTGGTTTTGACGTAGTGTTTCCCTTCTCCTGCCCGCATGGTGGAGTGGAAATATTCAATATCTTTAGTACATGACACGAGCTTGCGACTGCATAACACCAATAAAAAGACATTAACTCGTTATGAAAACAAAGATACTTGCCATCTTTCTGACGGCGCTCGCCGGCAGCGCCTTTGCACAGCCCTATACGGCTACCATCTACACTACAGCTGACAAATCGCAGCTACGCCTTACGCAGGGCGGCAAGCTCAGCTTTACGGACGCGCATCAGCCCCTGGAGACGGAGCCTTTTATCCTGGTGGATCCGAATGCGACCTTTCAGACCATCATAGGCATCGGCGGGGCGTTGACGGATGCGTCGGCAGAGACATTCGCCAGGCTACCCAAGGCAAAGCAGGAAGAGCTGCTGCGCGCTTATTATGACCCCAATAGCGGCATTGGCTATACATTGGCCAGGACCAATATCCAGAGCTGCGACTTCTCCAGCGGAACCTATTCGTATGTAAAGGACAACGATAAGGACCTTACCAGCTTTAGTGTGGCGCATGATGAACAATACCGGATCCCATTGATCAAGCAGGCTATCGCAGCGGCGGGGGGTAGTCTGCGGCTCTTTGTTTCTCCCTGGAGTCCTCCCGCATGGATGAAGGACAATAACGATGTTCTGCATGGAGGCCATCTCAAGCAGCAGGAATATGGCCGCAGCTGGGCCAACTTCTATGTAAAATTCATCAAGGCATACGAGGCACAGGGCATTCCCATCTGGGGCCTGTCGGTGCAGAACGAACCCATGGCCAAACAAACATGGGAATCCTGTATATATACGGCAGAGGAGGAAAGGGATTTTATCAAGAATTATCTGGGACCTGTACTGCAGTCCTCGGGGCTGGGCGACAAAAAGCTCATCGCATGGGACCATAACCGCGATCTCCTGTATCAACGCGCCAGCACCATCCTGGAAGATCCTGCTGCTGCAAAATATGTATGGGGCATCGGCTATCACTGGTATGAGACCTGGACGGGCGGCCCCATGCAATTTGAAAATGTAAAGCTGGTGGCGAACGCTTTTCCAAACACCACCCTCCTTTTCACGGAAGGCTGCAAAGAAAAATTCACCTTTGAAGGTCTTGGCAACTGGGCCCTGGGAGAGAAGTACGGCTATTCCATGGTGAATGATTTCAACAGTGGATGTGCGGGCTGGACGGATTGGAACATCCTGCTGGATGAAAAGGGCGGGCCCAATCACGTAGGGAATTTCTGTTTTGCGCCGGTGCACGCAGATACCCGTACCGGACAGCTGATCTATACCAATGCGTATTATTATATCGGCCATTTCTCCAAATTCGTCCATCCCGGCGCCAGGCGTATTGCGGCTTCTTCCAACCGGGCGCAGCTGCAGACCTCCGCCTTTGAGAATACCGATGGGAGCATTGCTGTGGTAGTATTGAACACTACCGATGAGAAGTTTCCTTACCGGGTGATCATAAAAGGTAAAGAGGCGGCAACGGAGAGCCTGCCTCATTCTATTTCCACTATTATCATACAATAGACTATGCGGATCGTACTGTTAGGAATATGTTTAGGCGGCCTGGTGCATGCACAGGCGCAAATGAATGTGAGCAGCTGGGTGACAGATCCGGCGCAACAGGTATTCTTTACCCATCAGACGGGGAAGGCCACCGGGGAGAAAGGCAGCGTCACCATCAACGTGTCGCCGTCCAGATCCTACCAGAGCATCGATGGATATGGGTGGGCATTGACGGGTGGCAGCGCGCAGCATATCATACACATGAGCGCGCCGGCCAGGGCTGCGTTATTAAAAGATCTTTTTTCCACGGAGGGCAATCACATCGGAGGAAGCTATCTGCGTATCAGCATCGGCGCCTCGGATCTGAATGATCATGTCTTTTCTTATGACGACCTGCCGGAAGGACAGACGGATACTGCTTTGGCGCATTTCGACCTTGGACCCGACAAGCAGGATGTCATTCCTGTGCTGAAAGAGGTGCTTGCCATCTATCCTTCTCTTAAGATACTGGGCTCGCCCTGGAGCGCGCCGGCCTGGATGAAGGATAATCATGATACCCGCGGCGGCAGCCTTAAGCGGGAGTATTATGGGGTATATGCCCGCTATTTTGTAAAATATATCCGGGCCATGGCAAAACAGGGTATCCGGATCGACGCCATAACAGTACAGAATGAGCCGCTGCATCCAGGCAATAATCCCAGCATGTATTTGCCGGCAAAGGATGAGGGTGACTTCGTCAAGGGCTTTTTAGGTCCCGCGTTCAAACGCGCCGGCATTAAGACAAAGATCATCATCTATGACCACAATTGCGATAAGCCCGAATACCCTATCTCCATACTGGATGATCCGGAAGCGCGTAAGTATGTTGATGGATCGGCCTTTCACCTGTACGGTGGAACGATCGACGCATTGTCAAAGGTGCATGATGCGTATCCGAAGAAGAATCTCTATTTCACGGAACAGTGGGTAGGAGGACCAGGGGATTTTTCAAAGGACATACCGGAGCATATCGAAAAGCTCATCATCGGGGCCAGCCGCAACTGGAGCCGGAATGTCATCGAATGGAACCTGGCCGCGGATCCTGCCTATAAGCCGCATACCGACAGGGGTGGTTGTGACAGGTGTCTGGGAGCGGTGACCATCGACGGGGACAAGGTAACGCATAATCCCGCTTATTACATCATTGCGCATGCCGCCAAGTTTGTACGGCCTGGTTCGGTGCGGATCGGGTCCGATGCAACGGGTACGGATGCGGGGTCGCTGCCGAATGTAGCTTTCCGGACGCCGGCAGGGAAGACGGTGTTGATCGCCTTGAATACGGGGAGTACGGCTCAGACCTTTACCATTAAGGGCGCGGGAGGGCAAAGCCTTCAGACACTGGGGGCCGGGGCTGTCGGGACGTATGTCTGGTGATCACTTCACTCCCCCGATGTCATAGAACCTCCACTTCGTGGTGAAATCCTTTTCCAACGGCTGTTTGGTGAGTATCGCGCGTATCATCTCCACCGGCATGGCATTCAGGTGCAGGATGGCATCGTGGTACTGTTTATAAGTCATCTTACCGCTGTCCACCAGCTCCTTTTTCAACGCATAGAACTGCCGTCCTCCCGTGAGATATGCCAGCTGATACAGCGGAGGATAGCGGTCCACAAAGGATCTGCGTACTTCACCAGCAGCATTGGCCCGCTCATGCCCCACGCGATCGACGAGGAAGTCGATACATTGCTGCGGCGTCCACTTGCCCAGGTGATAGTTGAGGGAGAAGATGATACGGGCGCAGCGATGCATATGCCAGAACAGCATGCCGATCCTGTCCTCGGGTCCTTTGGGGAATTTCAGGTCCCAAAGCAGCAGCTCCCAATAGAGGGACCAGCCTTCCGTCCAGAATCCCGATCCAAAATCGCGGTAGGTACGATAGCGGCTTTGCATATAGGCCTGCAGGTTATGACCGGCAATAAGCTCATGATGGACCGTGGCGCGGGAGAAATGAGGGTTATTGCCCCGCATGCTCATCAGTTTGTCGTCCTCATCCATGGTGTTGGTAGGATAGGAAATGATGATCTGATCTCCACCCAGGAAAAAGGGGTTCACCAACTGCCGTTCGGGACTCATCATGCTCATGCCCCAGGTCTCCTCCGCCAGCGGTGGAATGGTGACAAGGTCGTGTTCTTTTATGAAGTCGATGGATTCATTGAACAGCCCTAAGATCATTTCCGGTTGCTTTCCCGCAGGCACATAAGTGTTCTTTACTTTTTCCAGGGCCGCCTTCCAGTCGTCGCCAAATCCCATTTCCCTGGAGGCCTTTAACATTTCCGCATCGCACCAGGCAAATTCCTTATTGGCTATGTCGATCAGCTCTTCGGGCGTATACGGTATCATTTCAAAATTCAGCTGACGCAACAGCTCGTCCCGGCCTACGGGTTTGCCAACGAAACCGATGTTGTCGGAGGGTAAAAAGGCCTTGTTCTTATCCTTGAAGGCGTCGGCATAAGCGGCCAGCGCATCGTCCAGCTCTTTATAAGGCTTGGGCATCCACCAGGTGAAGAGAGGATCATAGCCGTTGTAGAAATTATAGACCGCGCCGATGGATCTTTTCAGATCGGTAATGATCTGACCTGCTTCATAAATATCGTCCATGCTCAGGGCATTGTCGGCCTTTAACCGTGTTTCTAGCTTTTTGATATCTTCCGCATAATCGCTCCAGTGTTTGGCCACCGCTTCGGCATCGAGCTGGTGACCACGGCGACGCAGCACTTCCAGCGCATAAAGGGAGTCGGAGAAAGGGAACCAGCTTTTTACCCGGGCATATTGTGCCGCCTCCCTGGCGGACGACACCAGCTTAGCATCCAGATTCCTTTTAAAGAGGATATAATCGACCTTACACTCCTGGGGGAGGCTTTTAAAATCCAGCTGCTCCAGCTTTTTCAGGTAGTTGTGATAGAGCGTCTCCAGGCGGGTCCTTTTTTCCGGAGAGGCGCCTCCTTCCACATCGCCGCCTCCGCCGCGACCATAGCCGAACCCAAACCCGCCATTGGCAGGCAGGGTATAGAATCGCACGATGGCGCGGTAATCTGCATTGTACTTGGTAATAAGATCAGGCATTTCCTGACAGGGGGCGTATTCGCCGGGGGATACCTGTGAAAAGGCCGGGGTCTGTATCAGACCGGCGAAGGGCAGGCAGCATAAAAGCAGCAGCTTGGTTTTAGTTGTCATCCTCATGTGATTGTTTTTTATTTTTTTATCCATACAATGGAGGTCGGCGCTCTTTCGGTGTATTGAGGATAGGGTGTGGGATCGGCACGATTGAGGCGGGTGTAATTAGGAATGGCCAACAGGGGAGTGCCGTCGGACCAGGTGCCTTTGATGACCATTATTCCATGGAGAAGATCGCCGTTCCATTCCAGCGAAAGAGGCGATATGCCGATGGACTGGCTGATGTCCTGGTGGTCGGCAGTCTCCACATTGTAAAGAAGCGGGCCATAGCGAAGGGCGACCCGGCCGCGGTCGGCTTCAATCTTTTCGTCGGCTGTCACCTGCTGGATGGCCATGGGGAGGTCGAGCACGATCTTGTCTCCCTTCTTCCAGATCCGGCGGATGGCCACATATCCCTTGTCGATGGCCGGTGTCAGCGATTCCCCGTTGACGGAAATGGACTTATAGCCTTTCACTTCCGGCGCAGGCGTATAAAGGGCGCTGGTAGTACGGTTGGGTATGCGAAGATAAATGGTGAAGGGTTTCTCTGCCGGTTGTTCGGGGTCGATGGTGAGCGTTATACGACCGTCCCAGGGATAGTCTGTCTGCTGGGTCATCGTCAGGTCGGTACCCGCCACTTTTTCCACCCGCATCGTGCTGCCTACATACATATTTACATAAAGGCCGTCGTCATCCCGTACATATGTCCAGGTGGGCATCATAAGCAGGGTACGGGGGATATTGCCTACACAGCAGGGGCATACATGCCATTGGTAACGTCCCTGCGAGGATGACAGGGCATTGGTGTAATAAAAATCTTTGCCATCCAGGGACAGCGATCCCAGCAGGGCATTGTACATCGTCTCTTCATAGAGGTCCGCATAGCGGGCATCATGATAGGCCAGGTTCATCTTGTATTCGAAGAATATAAGTCCGCAGCTGGAGCAGGACTCACAGTAAGCGTTGTTGCGCAGGGAGTAGTCGGGGCCGAAGCCTTCAGATGTCTCCCCGCTGCCGATGCCGCCCGTCACATAATATTTTTTGTTGACCATATTGTCCCACAGGGAGAGGACGGCGCTCTGGTAATCCACGTCATCCGTCTCGGCTGCCACATCGGCCATGCCGGAATAAGTATAGGTGGCGCGGACGGCATGACCGACCGCCTCGTATTGCTCTTGCACCGGAACATGGCTCTGGTCGTACTCGCTGCCATGATTACGATTGTCCAGCAAAAATTTCGCCAGCTGTATATAGCTGTCGCCCCGGCCATGGCCTTCCATATCATTGACAAACCGGCCAAAGCGCACCAGGGCCTGTTCCATCTCCTGGTGTCCGTCATACCAGGCTATCTTGCCCGGGCCGATATTGGCGACCCAGCAATCGGCCAGCTTTTTGGCGGCATTGTAAAGACGGAGGTCCTTTCCTTCGGTGAGCGTATAGTGGTTGATCGCCGACTCGATAAAATAGCCGGAGACATATCCTTCATGATTGCCGCGACTTTCGGGTGACCAGCGTTTATGCCACCGGGTGGTGTCCCGGAGCGTATAGGCCGTCTGCAAATAGCCATCGGGCTCCTGCGCTGCCAGTATGATGGGTATCCATTTCTCCAGAGTTTTCTTCATCTTCTCCTGGGCGGCGATGATCTCCTTGTCTCCTTTTGGGTCTACCATCAACGCCTCGCACATGGATTCCACTGTCTGGTGCACCCAGGCATTGGAAAAGACATAACCTTTTTGCTTGCCGTGCGGCTCGCCCCGGAGCGCCTTGGCCGCTTCGATAAAATTATCGAGACCTCCTTCACCGGTGGTGAGATCCGTACGTTCTATCTGGTCGATACAATGAGGGATCCAGTTGACGATGATGTTCTTTACCCGATCGTTCCACAGCCGGCTGTCGATGGAGTAATGCTTGGTATATACAACGTCGAGACGTTTGTCCTGGGGACGGGGGCGGACCTTCACCAGGAGGGGGGACGTGGAGCTGAGATTGCCCTGGTGTGCAGTGAAGGCAAAGGTATAATCGCCTGCTGTGGTAAAGCGGGCGGTAGTTTGTGTAGCCGCCGCATCGGCGATCTGTACTTTATCGGGACCAGAGGTTTGGGCCCAGGAGACGCCGGTGATCGGAGCGATGGAGCGGGCGCTGCCCGAAAACCATGTTCTGCCACCTGTGACCACATCGCGGTCGGGTCCTGCCAGGGCGATGGGAGGAGGGGCGGGCGCACCGGCCGGCTGGGGAACTTTCCATTCCATCAGGGTAGAAGTCCAGCGGTCGACGGAATCCACGTCGAGGCGCAGCCGGGTGGTCGTGACCTCGTCAAAAGCGGTGGTATTGTATTGGCTGTTGACCAGTCCCATGCCGGAAGGATTCTTTACAGGAATGAACCGATGACCATCCCACCAGGAGATCCGGTAGGCTTCCGGCAGGCGGATGGTGTTGCCATAGTTCCACCAGAAGAGATCAATTTCTTTTATATGCACGGGCTGGCGCCATTCGTATTGGAGCCATTGGGAACCCAGCCGGGGGAGGCGGTTACCGCGTCTTTCTCCCCGTGGAGTAGGAGTGAGCCCGTCTCTTATCTCTTCCAGAGAGGAGGACGGACGTCCGCTGCCGGTGGCGACGGCAATGGTGGCCAGGTTGTCATATTGAGGGGCGGCTGTCTGGGCTGTGGCATCAAAGGCCAAAGCCAGAAAAAAAATGCAGGAAAGCGTTATAAGCCGTGTAGAAGTCATGGTGTTATGAGGATTGGTAGAACAATAAAACTACGACAGAGAGAAGTAGGGAGCTTTTCAATTATTAACTTAAACCCCTCGGATTTTCTCCACTGTGACGAGCGGATGAATGTCCTATCAATGAGGAAAGTCTATCTGATAGATAGTGGGCCAGCGTTTGCCAACGATGTATATCTTATCCGATGCGGGATCGTAAGCAATGCCATTCAGCACGTTGGCATCGTTTTTTTTGTTTCGGGCGTCAGCTACAAGAGAG